>NYWC01000086.1 GCA_002684935.1 Gammaproteobacteria bacterium | reverse complement strand
CACGGAGATTACCCTTGATCAGTTGGACGCCAGCCTGAAGACCGTCCTGGCTGGCGGTGCAACCGGCCGATTCCTCCTCAATTTGCAGGCCTGATCGTAACAGGAATGTGGTTACGGAGGTGCAGTCCCGGCGTAACTTACTGTTGATCGTGATCGATGTTGGGCAGAAAAGTACGACGATATAAGAAAAAATCAGGAAGCTGACGATTGCTGCTGCTTGAATAGTCAGGGAAGCAAGTTCGCCGATGACGCCGGGCTGCGTGGCAACGAAGGCGATGAGCAAAGAAAACTCACTAATCTGACGCAGACGCAGGCCCGCATCCCAGGCCAGCCGGTTTCTCTCGCTAAAACAACGCAGCAGGTAGCGGAACGCAATTGGCTTTAGTGACAGGCCGAGGGCGGCCAGCAACAGCGCAGATGCGATGACTTCCGAGAGCAGCCCGATATTCAACTGTGCGCCCAGTGAAAAGAACAACAGAATCAGGAATAAATCCCGCAATGGTTTCAGGCTATAGGCTATAAACAGCGCGATGGGGCTGGTAGCCAGTGACACGCCGGCGACAAAGGCCCCGATCTCGGCAGACAGGCCAATCTCCGCCGCCAGAGCTGCAAGACCAAGACACCAGCCGATTGCCAGTAACAAGATATACTCCTTGAAGTGATCAAACCTGGCGATGAGTTTTATCAGGATAAATTTCGTCGTGAGATAAGCGAAAATGATGAGCACAGGGAATGCTAGTAATACCCTCAGCGCGTTTCCCAGGTCAATATTATTGTTATCGAAAAAGGCGAGCATAAAAATCGCAATGAAATCCTGCAGCAACAAGATTCCCACCATTAATTCTCNCNTGTGCTTCTAGTGCAGAACCNTAGTTGGGAGNNGTTTGATACCGATAATNGTGCTGGAAAACACCATCGCNAATNCAATGACCAGGCTCTCAGTTCCAGAATAGTTAAACANGAGTCCGGTGCTGTATCCCAGCAGGAAAAATACCGCTGNACTGGCCAGAGTCACGAGGAACGTTTTTTTAANCGTGCCCAGCAGCTTTATGGGCTTNATATCAAGGNCCAACAGGAATAGCAGAAACAGGGTGCCGAANTCCGCAATGTCTGAGAGTAAACTTGCGTCCGCTATGTACTCGNGTCCAAAGGGGCCGAGAATAACGCCGAGAACAATGTAGGCGACTAGCAGTGGTTGACGGAAAAACAGGGCGACTGTGCTGATTAATGCAGCACCAGTAAAGATGAGAAAAGATGAAAACAGGAGGNATTCTTGTTCCATTAGGTCGCCAACGGGATCCGGGTAAAGTGGTCGATAGCTGCTTAGGCACTTAATCGACTATAGTCAGTCAGCGTCGGCGGAACAAGGGAGCGGGTTCGGCAACGGTNCCCTGATAGTTGGTTTTAAAATCCTNAAATGCCTCCAGACATGCATCTGCATCCTGGTCAAAACGCAGGCTAAACGCATCAAATCCGCAGCGAGACATATAATAGAGCTGATCCCTAAGGACGTCCCCTATGGCGCGAATTTGACCCTGGTAATTAAATTTTTCACGTAGCTCCCTGGCGTTGGTATAAGAGCGGCCATCGGAAAATACCGGGAAATTCAGTGCGATCATGGGAAAGCTATGAACTTCTTCCGCAATCGAATCGATATTTTCGTCACTGTTTAACCATATGCTGATGTCAGCGCCAAACTCTTCGATTTCAGGTCTAAACATCTGCCAGAATTTNAGCGGCACGATAAAATTCTTACCCCTGACGACACGCAGTACTTCGGGGCCGGTCGCCTCATTGAGCACTGTCCATTGATCGTCGACAAGAGCACCGTTATTAATCAGCTTTGGCATAAACTTTTTCCTTGAAGGGCTCCATACCGACTCGGCGATAAGTCTCGATAAAGGTTTCCTGCTCTTGTCTGAGATCCCTGTAGACAGACACCAAGTTGGCGACAACTTGAGGAATCTCTTCCTGGGCAAAGGCTGGACCCATAATTTTTGCCAGGCTGGCGTTGTGTTTGGAGCTGCCACCTAGAGAGACCTGGTAAAACTCTTCACCTTTTTTGTCTACGCCGAGTATGCCGACGTTTCCGACGTGGTGATGGCCGCAAGCATTCATACAGCCAGATATCTTCACGTCCATCTGCCCTATGTCCTCGAGCTCCTGCTGGTCAGGAAACTGTCTCTGGATGGACTCTGCAATTGGGATAGACTTGGCGTTTGCTAGCGCACAGAAGTCGCCGCCTGGGCAGCAAATCACATCGGTTAACAACCCCTGATTTTGTGCTGCAAGGTCNTGCTGCTTGAGTTGATACCAAAGTGCATGGAGGTCTTTCTGCGTAACATCGGCCAGCACAACGTTTTGATGGTGNGTGACGCGAACTTCGCCAAAGCTATATTGTTCTGCGAGGTCGGCCAGGTATTCCAGTTGCCTGTCAGTGATATCGCCGGGGGCAACACCGGTTTCTTTCATGCTCACTGTGACGATGGCATAGCCAGTCTTCTTGTGGGGGTGCACATTGTTGCTATGCCAGCTCGCGAACAAGGCATTTGTTTCCAGTGCCGCGCCGAGTTCCGCCGGTGCATCGTGCAAATCTTCATAGTCCGGGTCAGTGAAGAACGACCGACAGCGGGAAATTTCCTCGTTCGTAAGAGTCTGAGGACCACCGACAATACGCTCGTATTCTTGCATTACCTTCGCTTTGAAAGCACCGATGCCTAATTCTTTGACAAGGATCTTGATGCGAGCTTTGTACTTGTTGTCACGCCTGCCTTCACGATTGTAGACCCTGAGAATCGCTTCAAGTGCTGTAAGTAGATCGACTTGAGGCACGAATGAAAAGACTTGCTGGCCGATTACTGGCGTTCGCCCCAGACCGCCTCCTGCGAGTATTCGAAAGCCAGTTTCACCGGCGTCATTGCGGGTNAGGTATATACCGATGTCATGCACCTGGGTTGCCGCCTGGTCAATTTGTGTACCGCACACGGCGATCTTGAATTTCCGGGGTAGGAAAGCAAATTCGGGGTGGAAGGTCGACCACTGCCGAATAATCTCGCAGTAATGGCGCGAATCTTCAATTTCATCTGCCGCCACACCTGCGAACTGGTCGGTCGTGGTATTGCGAATACAGTTGCCGCTGGTCTGTATCGCGTGCATTTCTACTTCGGCAAGATGTTCCAGAATTTCCGGTACATCCCCGAGCTCAGGCCAGTTAAACTGAATGTTCTGCCGCGTCGTGAAGTGGCCATAACCCTTGTCATAGTGTCTTGCGATATAAGCGAGTTTGCGGAGTTGTTGGGACNCTAAGAGTCCGTAAGGCACAGCGACTCTTAGCATNGGCGCAAGTCGCTGGATATACAGCCCGTTCTGCAGGCGCAACGGCAAAAATTCAGCATCAGAAAGCTGGCCATCTAGGTAGCGGCGCGTCTGATCACGAAATTGGCCGACGCGATCGGCCAGCATCTGATGGTCATACTGGTCGTATTGGTACACGGGCGTATCTCAGTTATTAGTAGGTCGAATGATTTTAGCCAACGCGGCGGAGACAGCCAAGGCTAAAGGGTCAATCCAGATTGGGTGCAAGCAGCCGCGTCATCACATCAAGATCCGTTGCCTTCCGCTCAGCCAGATCTGNGACCTGTTCCGCGGTGATTTTTCCTACCGGGAAGTATTTNGAGTCTGGGTGAGAGAAGTACAGGCCGCTGACCGTTGCCGCAGGCGTCATGGCATAGCTCTCTGTAAGTTCAACGCCGATGGCCTCAGCTGTATNTAGCAGCTTGAACAGAGTCAGCTTTTCAGAGTGATCCGGGCAGGCGGGATATCCTGGTGCAGGCCTGATGCCCTGATAGGCTTCTNTGATGAGTTGATCATTGCTCAAGGCTTCCTCTGGCTGATAGCCCCAAAATTCCTTGCGCACTCTTTCATGCATATGCTCGGCGAAGGCTTCCGCGAGTCGATCTGCGAGCGCTTTGACCAGCAGGGCACTGTAGTCATTGTGATCGGCTTCGTACTTGGCGGCCAATTCTTCGGCACCTATTCCGGCAGTGACAACGAAGGCACCGATGTAATCCTGCTTGCCAGCACTATCTGGCGCAATGTAATCAGCTAAACTGAGGTGCGAAAGCTTATCCTGCTTCTCCATTTGCTGCCTCAGAAAGTGCAGCGTNTATAGCGGGTCTGNTGCGCCATTCTCGTGATAGAGCGTGACGTCATTGCGANTACTGCGTTGAGCTGGCCAAAATCCTACCACTGCCTTTGCCTTGAGCGATCNACTCTCAATGATTTCCTTGAGCATGGCTTGAGCATCTTGGTATAGATCTGAAGCAGCTTCGCCCACGGTGGCATCTTTCAGAATGGCGGGAAANTTGCCGGCCAGTGACCAGGTGATGAAAAACGGTGTCCAGTCGATGTATGGCACCAGGTCTGCCAGAGAATAGTCTTCAAATATTCTTGTTCCAAGGAAAGTAGGTCGTGTGGGTTCATACTCCGACCAGACAGGTTCGTACGCATTGGCGTTTGCGGACTGGTAGGGAATCAACTTTCGTTTGGCGCTGCGGTTGGCAGAGCGCTCGCGGATGTCGGCGTATTCGTTGCGCAACTGTTCGCAGTAGTCTGGCTTTTGTTGTTTGCTTAGCAGGCGACTGACTACGGTCACGCTACGGGATGCGTCTGGAACATATACGGTGGCGCCATTTTTGTAGTTCTCTTCGATCTTGACTGCCGTATGCGCTTTCGAAGTAGTGGCGCCGCCAATGAGTAGAGGTATTTGAAAATCCAGACGCTGCATTTCTTTGGCAATGTGCACCATCTCGTCCAACGAAGGGGTAATCAAGCCGCTGAGACCTACAATGTCGACCTGTTCCTCACGCGCAACCCGCAGAATTTTTTCGCAAGGCACCATGACCCCGAGGTCAATCACATCATAGTTATTACAGCCAAGGACCACACCAACGATGTTCTTGCCAATGTCATGGACATCGCCTTTCACGGTGGCGAGAAGAATTTTACCTTTGCTCTGAACGGCGCCGTCAGATTTCTCGGCCTCAATATAGGGCAGCAGATAGGCTACGGCCTGTTTCATGACGCGGGCGCTTTTGACCACTTGCGGCAAGAACATCTTTCCTGCGCCAAATAAATCGCCGACCTCTCCCATGCCCTGCATGAGCGGTCCTTCAATCACCTGAATGGGTCTTTCAACCTGCTGACGAGCAGCTTCTGTATCTTCCTCGATAAATTTAGTGATGCCTTTGATGAGCGCGTAAGCTAGGCGCTCCTGAACAGAGGATTCTCTCCAGCTTAGATCCTCAGTTCTTTCGACGGGGCCGCTGCCAGAGTAATCTTGTGCAACTTCCATCAAGCGATCAGTGGCGTCTGCTCGTCGGTTTAGTACGACGTCTTCTACCGCATTTTTTAGATCGGCGGGAATATCATCATAGACGGCGAGTTGACCGGCGTTAACTATGCCCATATCCAGTCCGGCCTTGATAGCGTGATACAGGAACACGGAGTGAATAGCTTCACGAACGGTGTTATTGCCGCGAAATGAAAAAGATACGTTGCTGACGCCACCAGAAATAAGAGCGCCAGGTAGATTATTTTTTATATATCGGCAGCTATCGATAAAATCGACGGCGTAGTTATTGTGTTCTTCGATGCCAGTTGCTACCGCGAAGATGTTAGGATCGAAGATGATATCTTCTGCGGGGAACCCAAGTTTCTCCGTCAGTGCTTTGTAGCTGCGGGCACAAATCTCCTGTTTGCGCTGAAGGCTGTCCGCCTGGCCGAACTCGTCGAATGCCATGACAATCACTGCGGCGCCGTACTGCATGCAAAGCTCGGCTTTGGCAAGGAAATCTGCTTCGCCTTCCTTCATACTGATTGAATTTACTATTGCTTTGCCTTGAACACATTTCAAGCCGGTCTCTATAATCTCCCACTTGGAGGAATCGATCATCAGGGGCACACGGCTAATGTCTGGCTCAGCGGCGAGCAGCTTGAGAAACTTCTCCATAGCGCCCTTTGAGTCGAGCATGCCCTCATCCATNTTGACATCTATTATTTGGGCGCCGGCCTCCACTTGCTCTCGCGCTACTTCAAGAGCTTCATCGAAATTCTCCTCTTTGATCAATCGTGCGAAGCGAGCTGAGCCCGTGACATTGGTNCGCTCACCCACNTTAATGAATAATGAATCTGCTGAAATATTAAAGGCTTCAAGGCCACTTAAACGGCAAGCTGGTGCCAGTTCTGGAATCTGCCGGGGGGCAACACCAGCGACCGCTTGAGCTAAAGCGGTGATATGGGCAGGTGTGGTGCCACAGCAGCCGCCGATTATATTGACAAAGCCGGACTNTGCGAATTCCNCCANCAAAGCCGCCATTTCTTCTGGAGTTTGGTCGTACTCACCAAACTCATTCGGCAATCCTGCATTGGGGTGGGCCGAAACAAGGGCCGGAACAATGGAGGACATTTCTTCGATGTGTGGGCGCAATTGATCGGCGCCTAGCGCGCAGTTGAAGCCCACCGCTAGTGCGTCGGCGTGGGCGATGGAATTACAGAACCCTCCTACGGTCTGCCCAGAAAGGGTGCGACCACTGGCATCGGTTATGGTGCCCGATATCATAAGAGGCAGGCCGTGTCCCCTGGCTTTAAAACACTTGTGGACAGCGAAGATGGCTGCTTTAGCATTAAGGGTATCGAATGAGGTTTCGATCATGATGATGTCAGCGCCGCCATCCATCAAGCCTTCGGTTGACGTGAAGTAGTCGTCTACTAGCTCATCAAAACTGGTATTGCGGAACCCCGGGTCGTTAACATCCGGTGAGATAGAGGCGCTNCGGCTGGTAGGGCCGATAATGCCGGCGACGAAGCGGGGCTTTTCAGGCGTAAGTAGCTTGTATTCGTCCGCCGCAGAGCGGGCCAGGCTTGCAGACTCAAAGTTGAGTTCGTAGGTTAAGTCTTGAAGGTGATAGTCAGCCTGCGCGGCTCGGGTAGAGCTAAATGTATTGGTTTCAATAATATCAGCGCCCGCCTCAAGGTAGGCGCGGTGAATATTCCGTATGATATCTGGCTGCGTGAGAGAGAGCAGGTCGCTATTTCCAGACAATTCGTGAGGGAAATCTGCAAAGCGCTCTCCGCGAAATTCCGCATCGGACAGTTTGTGGGACTGAATCATGGTCCCCATAGCGCCATCGAGCAGCAGGATGCGTGAAGCCAGTGCCTCGCGAAGGGTTGTCTCAGTTGTGTTATCAGTCATCGTCGAAGTCAATCTGAAGGGCGCTGAATTCTACCAGAAGTGCCGTTCATCGGCAGCCCCTTGGCGCAGTGCGCACAACCTATCCAGAACCTTAGTATTTTACTCGGGTATTCTCAAGCCATTAGTGATCAGGTATCATTACGCGGCTTTGAATGAGCCATCGAGCATCAAAGTCACATTCAATTATCGTGAAACCCAGAGGGATCCATGGTCANCATCACNGNNNCAGCGCAGGAATANTTGTCTGAACTGCTGCAGAAGCAAGACGTCGANGGAATCGCGGTGCGAATCTTTATCCTTGATGCCGGTACGCCCAGAGCGGAAACATGCATCTCTTTCTGTCGGCCGGGNGAAGAAAAAGAAGATGATGACGTGCAGGAGCTCTCTGGATTTATCGCCTATATCGATCAACCTAGCATTCCGTTTCTGGAAGACGCGGTTGTGGACTTTCAAAAAGATTCGATGGGAGGGCAGCTCACTATCAAGGCGCCGAATTCGCGATTGCCAAAGATTACTGAGAATAGCTCTATCGAAGAACGGGTGAATTATATCCTCTACAACGAGGTCAATCCGGGTCTCGCAGCTCACGGAGGCATGGTTACCTTGGAGGAAATCTTTGAGGATTCGGTGGCAGTGCTTCGTTTTGGTGGAGGATGCCAGGGCTGCGGTATGGTAGATGTCACGCTAAAAGAGGGCGTTGAGAAAACCCTGCTGAGCCAATTACCCCAGCTGACTGAGGTGCGCGACGTGACGGATCACTCCGTCAAGGAAAATGCTTACTATCAGTAAGGCCTGAGGTCGCTCAATATACGGCCGGTGTTTGATAATCTGGTGTGTAATGATCAAATGCCGGTCTCAGGATAAGCCGCTTCGAGTGCCTCGTAGATAGCTTCCTTGAAGTCCACACTGCTGGCATCCAGCGTGTGGATGATTTCTACCAGATATTCGTTATCCTCTCGCCCGTTCCAAACCTTTTTGTAGACTCCGGACTTATACCCTTTATCCTGACGGAACATATTCAACACGTTTTTTCCTACGTATTGGCGAAACAACTCCGTCCAATCCAGCTGACAATCAGCCATGATGCTGGCAAATACGGCCAGTTCAATGCGACTGGCCACGGAGAGTCCGATAAGCAACTCCAGCTTCGACAATAGATCTATCTCTGTCAGCTTGTAATCACTGTCGTCGAATTGTACCCGCGAGATGCTCTCACTGGCTCGCAGCGCGTTATGGAGGGCTTGTTGCGGATCGACACCATTGTCATGACTGCGCAGTAACAATTCAGATAGGATAAAATGCCAGATATCGATTAACTCCATCTGCAGCTGCGGCAGATCCAGTTCCTGCTTCTTCCACCATTTCCAGCCATGATGCTCAATGGCCTCAGCACCCTCAATGGCAACTGCGCGCAGATAGGGATAACGTGCCTGCATCCAGTCAGGATCGACCTTAGTATTCATGCTGTGTTGAAGTGACAGCATGGTTTTAGCTTGATCTGGTGTCAGCATGGGGCCTGCGAATAAGCGGGGGTTTTGCGGATTGGGTTGACTACCTAGTCGGTAGCGACGGCCTGGAGCTTGGCCTGACGCGCCAGGGTGCTGAGCATTTCCTTTCGACTACGCAGCATGTCGTTATAGGATTTCTTCGCCGCAATTACCTCGGAGTCTTTACCGTTGGAGGAATCCAGTTCAAGTAACCAGGTTTCGAGCACTTGTATCTCGCTGGTAAGTTGCGCAGTGCCTTCTTCGATCAATTTTTGATCGATATTGATGCTTTTAACTTCCATTGCGCTAGTTTGCTCGTCGCTCATCATTAACTATCCGCAGATCTTCAATACCTGATAAATGAGAGGTATCTATTTGTCTTATTAGATGCCCTGATTACCGGAGTTGCGCTTGCTTAACCGCACAATCAGCTGAAGCACTGGACGCCGAATAAGGTGTGTCACCCTGCTGCATATTGTTTTATCGTCCTTCTTGTTTTTACCGGCTTTTTTTTGTTGTATGTTTTCGCGTTTGTGGCGGCTGGGATTAGCGGAACAAACGCCAATTACCATAAGTATCGGCAGAATCTCAGGATGTCATAGAGCTTAAAATGGGTCAAGACAGTTTTGGGTATGACGCCGCGCCTTGCTTTATCGAAAGCGATTAAGCGGANAGCCTTTTAGGCNGAAGGGTNGGCACAGGTTANGCGAGAAGGTATGAGTGACAGAGTTAATGCAACGGGACCAGAAAAAGCGAAGCACTCAGTCCTCCAAGAACTCGAGCCACCAGTCCTCGAATATCTCCCGTGGCANTTGATGGTCTTTGGGCTTACCCCGTGCGGCGAGCATTTCCTTCATACCACNCTTGCGAATAAGGCGCAGCCGGGCTTAGCCGATTTTTTTGATAGTTTATTGGCAGCGTTTCGGCCTACCGGAAATCCCTGTGACGTANCTGAGCCAGACTGAGATGCGACGAATCCTCTGACTTNCTATGCAGAAGCTCNGCCACAACAGCTGTTCGATAAAGTCATGTCAGGATTTGCTCTTNCTTGTTCCCTTCTAAATCCANTGTTTTGAGCTGGCCANGCAGGAGAATGCAAAGCTGGTTATAGGCTCCCCATNGTGGCTGTTGCGCTNGGCACAGTGCCATGGCACAGCTAATANTCCCGTTACGCTTCGCCGCACTGACCCGGGTCTGCCAAAATTATGCTTAGGAGGCCGGCCCAACGCCGACTACAGGCTTATCAGCTGCTGCCTGATTGCCTGCTGGGGCAGTTGCTTCGCCTAATTCAAGCTCTGGCTTTGGACCCTGGTTGCCAGACCGCGATCGTTCCGGGAAATTGGGCAGCGAACCCCCTTTAAGTGGGTGCAGGGGCATAGTTCGATCAACCCGATATTTGACTTCTATGGTTTGATAGCGATGTAGCCCATACACGGTAACTCCGAGCAAAAATATGGCGAGTAATATGTAAAAAAATGCGATTAAGATTGGTTTCCCTGAATTACCAGTCGCTGCCGTGACTCATGCCCGGTCAGAACTTCGCTGCAATCGGTTGATCCAAACGAATTCCAAGCTGAGCGGAAGCATTCTNTTCTTGAAAAACCCGTTTCCTGCCTCTCGCTGCCATCCGAAATGGCCGCTCCGCGCCGCTGCGTTCGCTTAAAGTGCAATCTTCGTTGCTGAAAATGGTTGAGGGCTCTTGACTGGTGTGCCTAAGCTTCTTAGAATCCCCGCCTTCTTCAAATCGCTGACTTAACGGCGATTCTTAGTCCCCTTCGTCTAGAGGCCTAGGACACCTGGTTTTCATCCAGGCAACAGGGGTTCGAAACCCCTAGGGGACGCCATACTTTTCCGAATCGAAACAATGGCTTACGTGTTTTTGAGTAATGCTTGCACCGGTTTTGCACCGGTTTCTTGTTTTACCCGACCACACGTAGGCCATGATTCGGCACCGCAACACCTTCCAAATTTAGAAACTTCTTGTACCTCTTTTCAAACTCTTTTAATTAAAAGGCTGTCCACCATTAAAGTGTTAGGAGTCAGAATAAATGGTGGCTTCTGTTAAGTCCTACGCAAACATTCGGTTTAAAGAAACGGACGGTTTTTCGGCCACTACATGAGATTTTGTTGATCTCTTTTAGACTGTTACAATATAAGATAATCGCTCTATACTGGGTACGCGTGATCATGAAGTCCATTCTGTTTTATTTTTCCACAATACAACTGCTATTCACTATTATGCCGGCCGTTTTTGCACAAAGTATCGACATTAATGGTGCTTGGGATTCTACGCTGTCAGGCTCATCTGGAGTTATGCAGGATGATCGCGGCACTATCCTATTCACGATGAACTATAAAGATGGAAATAGCGATGTCTATACGGGTACACGAAGTGGTAATCAGCTAGATGTATGCGCGTATCAGGGAATTGAAACTTTCGAGTCATGCTTTAGTGGGACAATTCAAGATGCACAGCTTATTAGCCTGACGACTGTGAGTTGTACAAACAAGACTGATTTCGATATATGCGCAAAGATCCCAGCTTCGTTCGATCTGCTGAGAGCATCAGATACCTCAATATCTCTGCGTGGAGCATGGCGCGTGTCTGATACTCAATTTTATCAAGTATCCGATCAAGCCGGACAACTCACTTTGATGGAGATAGACGAAGCCAGCGGCGATACGGAAACATTAAGCGGCACGCGCAATGGGGCAACAGGTCAAGTTTGTTCAGATGACGGTGACGGATTTTGTGCGAATATATACGTAGACTCTTCAACCAGTTTAAGGTTTGAGATCGTGAGTTGTGACTCTCCTGGTGCTTGTGCTGAAGATCCAATAGGAAAGTCTGGAGTGCTTACCAAAGTATATTAGGTCGCGTGGTAACGGGGCAGGGGCTCTTCGGTCGCTGATCTGCACCGGTTTCTGCACCGGTTTTGTCGTCTGTCAGCGACTTTCTCTGTCCGCGAGCGACTGACAAGTGCAAGTAAAACAAACACTTATGTTTGACACTCACGGACAGCAAAGTACAATCTAGGGTTTCGAAACCCCTAGGGGACGCCATTTTAACAGCCCGGTAATCACCGGGCTTTTTATTGTCTGCTGAATCCGTGTTGCCA
>NYWC01000085.1 GCA_002684935.1 Gammaproteobacteria bacterium | reverse complement strand
AGAAGCTGTAGTGGAACCAGAAGCTGTAGTGGAACCAGAAGCTGTAGTGGAACCAGAAGCTGTAGTGGAACCAGAAGCTGTAGTGGAACCAGAACTAGAGCCAGAAGTAATTGCTGGGGAGGCACCTGAAGTAACACCTGAACCAGTAGTTTCTCCTGAAGTAATTTCTGATGTTGCGAATGAACTAGAGGTAGTTGTTGAGACAGAAATCATTACGGAACTCGAACAGAAAGTTCTTGAAGTAACACCTGAAACTGTAATTTCTCCTATAGTAGTTATTAGTAGCGATGTTGGTACTTCAGATTCCTCATCAGAAGTTATTGATTTTCCCAATGAGGAAATTGGGATCGATAGTCAGTCACAAGAACTTTTTGTAACTGACGATTTGATTGGAGAAGTTGTAGATCCTTTGACGGGATTAAACTTTGTTGCTAGTCAGTCAATTCAAAAGACTCTATGGAGTGCCAACTTCACTAAAGACTCTGTTGGTTTCAAAGGTGTTAGTGGAGATGGAGACTTTATTTTCAAAGTCTCTGATAGCAATGATCGGAGATCTGCTGATATGCTGACTGGCTCATCATATGGGTTGGTGTTAGTAGAAACTGGAACCAGTTTTGAAGAGGCAATGGAGAGTAATGATTACATTATTTCTAATCCATTTTCTACTGACAATGGGAAGAAGTCATTCGTTTCAATGGATTCAGACGCCGTTGGCTCATTTATTGATAGTACTGATAGTGATTCCTATACTTCGATGTTAGTTAATTTGGATACTATGGAAGTAGATATTAGTCAGGAAGTTGGTGATTTGACAAAACAAACAAGTAGAAGATTTGACCGAAGGATTAAGTCCTGGGACTTTCAATCTACTAGCACTCCTGGTGAAGAAGCAAATGTTGAGAATTCGTTTCCCATCGCTTCTTTCTTGTCTCAACTTTTTAGCTCCTCTTCTTGTTCTGGTTTTTGAGATTAATACTCAATTATTTTTAATTCTATTACGAACAGGGGGGAGACTTATTCTCCCCCTTTTTAGTGAGAATGTTTTACCTAAATATATGTAATCAGTTTGTTTGTACGATGGACTCCTCCGAACTAAGATCTCTTCAAGAAGCTACTTATATTGCTATGAATGGTCACGGACGTTCATATCCAGGTAATGTAAGAGATGCTGAACCATTTATTGCTGCCTCAATTTTCCCTGAAGACATCAATTTAATTGTTGAAAATGCAATGGCTAGATGTTTCTATAGTGGTGGTCACGACCTACACGAAGTTGAAACTAAAGAGACACGTGAAGGGACGAAGTATAAGGTAAGAGTCAAAGACAGGCAAACCAATTCCAGCTATGTGCGCTTTGCCACCCGTGAAAAGATTGCCGAGCTACGTGCTAATCCAAACATCTCTTCTGTTGAATTGACGGATGAGCATGCTAGTGGTGGAACTGCAGATGGTGCTACTGGTAGAACTCAAACATTTGGTGCCGCACCAAATCAAAATAGATCAGGTAGTGGATATAAGAGACCCCAACCAGTAATTCGTCCAAGTATGGAGAAGCGTATGTCTGATCGTGATAATCAAAAGATGAGTATGTGATTTATTCCCATAAAAAGAGCTCCTGTTGAGGGGCTTTTTGAATGTCTTTAGTTAATCTCTTACATAAACTGTTTTTAGTCCTGCTTGGTATTCCATTAGATGCTTGTAGAACAAATCGGTATGAGCCCCCACTTCTGCTATTGAAAGCGTTTTTACATTGCTTCCTAATTCTTCAGTAGTCTTCCCGTGCAGATTGAAAAGACTTACCTGTTCTATTTTGAAATCTGGATACATTTCATCGTGAGCTTTCTTGTAAGCACAGACCTGCACTAGATAATTTCTCATAGAAGAATTAGTAGTTTTCGGCTTGTTTGTTTTTTTATAATCAAAGAGAGTGAGTTTCCCTTTGTATATCCCTACACCATCAAATTTTCCATAAAAACCGTGGTCTTTATGCACTAATGACTTCTCTTGTGCCCAAACCTCATCAATATCAGTAAGGATGTCTTTTTGGAATAACTCTACAAGCCTCTCAGTGAAGTCATCTACTACTTCACCTGTCTCAAGAGCCTTATGGAAATTGCGCCCCTTGGTGGTGGCTTTGTACATAGGTGAGCTTTTATCCCGCATTTGCTTCTTCATAAAGTCCCTGTCTCGTGGCTTTATAGCAGCAGAGATAATGCGTGTGACGGATGGGGGCATCACATCAACCGTCTTATTAAGTTGAGCGCGTGTGAAGTACATATCCTTCTCTACGAGCTTGTCTGCGAATAGGTTAGTTTTTTTAGCCATTTATGATTGGTTGCTTGGTTTATTCTACCATGCATATAGCATTTTGTGCTAAGCTCTTATGGTATTTTCATTGAAAAACCCCTTCTGGCGAAAGGGGTTTGTTAGTTGTTGTTAGTGGTTTATGAAAGTGGGTTGTTCCAGTCGTCTGTGTCAGCTTCTTGGTAATTGGTGTATAGCTCCCATTCATTACCATCTTTGTATGGAGTGAATATATCTTCAGATGATACCTGATCATCCTCATTTTTTCCAATAGGATCTTTATACCAATCAATCCATAAATCCTCAACCCCCATATGATGAGCTCTTTTACCAAATTTGTTTATGTGTGGTTTAATTTTTAGATGTTGGTTTAGGGAGCTTTTGTTGGTTTGTGTAGTAGTAGTAGTAGCAAATCCCGACATGATATCTAATAGTTTGGTGTGGTTTTTCCTAGGCAGTTGCTGGCTCTATTTCAACTGCATCTTGAAGAAGAGCTTTTATGAACGACTTGCGAATGTCGTTCTTGGGAACTTGAAGAGCTGCTTCTTTCAAATCAACATCAGTGATCTGCCTAATTATTTCTTCATAGGTGAGTGGACCTTCTCCATCTACTTCAATTTCAATAGTGGTGTTGAGTGGAATGCTGATTTTATAGGTCAAGGGATTTCTTCTCGATGAAACTATTCTCTATCAAATCCTTCAAGTCGAAATCCCTCAATTGAGTCAAGCCAATATATTTGTAAAGCCTTTGCTATAAGTGGTTTTTCCCTGAATTTTCATCCATCTCTCATCGCGCTCTCAGAGAGACTCACCCATTTGGGTGTTGTTGGTATCATTAGTTACCAAAAAGCCCCCCTTGCGGGAGGCTTCTTGTAATTAACTCCACTTGTCTTGGAGTTTTTTGAAATCATATAGATCCTCAAGGTATATTGAATTGGCAAAATATGCTAATTCACTTTGAGGTAGTTCGTCACACTCTAGGAGTTCTTCTAATGGAAATGCTTCAAACATTTCTTGGTATTCCTTGAAGAGAGCTTTGCCTGCTTCTAGGTCTGTCGCTTCAAGTTCATTGAGTCTCTTTACTACCTTTCTCTTCTCGTGAAGAGTAAGAAGTCTTACTCGTAAGCCGTTAGTCTCAACATTATCAAGTTCATCCTGAGATAAACCTTCTTCATACATAGAGATTTGTCGATTTTCTTTATTTATAATAAACCTTAATGTTATAGGCTTAAGTTATTTGCCTCTACTCCCTTCATATATCTATCCAGTCTATCCAATGAACCATTTGCTCTTACTACCTTATAGACAAGATTGCTTTCCCCATACTCATCACCACGATCCATTGATGATTTTCTTAGGTTGAGTATGCGATCTTTTAGACGATTGAGTGTCTCTATATTTTCTATCTCATCTTCAATAGCATCTTCTACACGGTCTTCCCATACTTCCGCTTTTGTTTGAATCTCAATATCCTTCACATTAGGGATTTGTTCTGGGTCAGCTTCGTTGATCCATTTGTTGTTGGTTACGTCATATCTGGCTTGAAGACGAGGGCGCGGGTCATCTATATCTTCGCCATACACCTCCGCAGGCACCCCATTCAATGTGATTCCGTCTTTTCCGTACTGGTTTTCCCAAACTTTCTTTTTAGCTCTTAGATATTCGCGTAGCAGCCCATCACACTTAGATATCCTGCTTAGATCTAAAATCAAATGGATATCAGCATCACTATTCTCGTGATATAAGTATCCAGCACTAGAGCCAACAAAATCAACTCTTTCTATAGCACTTTTTGGAATCTCAAGAAACTCTGCCCAAGCATTAGCAATTTTCAGCATCTGCTTTCTTACTTCTGGCTTTAACTGATTTGTTTTTGTATTGAATAGTTCTGAACGCAAAGTCTTATGCTTCTTGATTGAGACTTTTGATTCATATAGAAACTGACTAAAACTTCGCATCACTTTATAAGTTTTGATATGTCTATTTATTGTTAGATATTCGTCATAGAAAAAGGGGACATTTCTGTCCCCCCCCCTCTTACTGACTTCTATTTTGGTTAGAAGCTGATTTGTCCGTTGCCTTCCCAATCGGCATCGGCAAAGGATGGTTCGCGGGTGACTTCCATTACAGGAGCACCGCCACCACTAGAAGCAGGAATGTCTAGTTCCAGTGTGATTGTTCCATCATCGCCAATGGTGATACTCATCTCATCGCCTGGATTGAGACCTGCTTCCCTCAAATATCCCTTTGAGAGAATGGAGTTTCCGCCACCCATCACATTCAGCTTGTAGTCCCTGCTACGACCGCCGCCGCCACCGCTTCTACCTGATGGGAAGGCATATCCAACAGACTCCAGCAATGCTCTACTGAACTGACTAGCAGCGGGTATCTGGGTTCCCGTTTGTGTTGTATTCACATATCCAGTTTCCTTACAACAGGCAGAGAACCCCTGTCCTGCTTTTACTAGTTCATCTACCTTTGCTTTGAGTTCGGCACCTTCAAGCTTGGTCTTGGGGGCAATAGAAGTAGTCATTTTGATTTGTGTTGGGTTGGTTTTGATGAGTAGAACTACTTAATTGGTTTTAGAACAATCTTCTTATCACTCACTTCAATGGTGAAGCTGTCTCCTGGTGAAGCAGCGGCTTTCTCAAAATATGCCTTACCCACAGTGGCGTTTCCATTCTTCATAACGGATGTCTTGTATGACAGCTGACGACCTACCCCTCTAGCGGTCTTTGGTGGTGTCAGAACAATCCCTTGGGCACTCAACAGGGCATTCATAAAGTCCTGTTGCTTGTAACGGGTCTTTCCGTCCTCCGTCTCAAAGGAGTAGCCAGCCATTTTCATTAGCTCATCCTTTGGTGATGCTGCATTCGTCTTTACGAACTCAAGAAGAGCGGAACCTGTAAGCATTTGAAAGTACAAGACTACTATTATCATAACCTAATATGGCATCGCAGCAACTAGTGCTAGTCGTTGTGTTTCATACCATAAAAAAAACCCCGCTGTAAGCAAGGGCTTTTATAAGAAGTATTATCAGTTTAAGAGATAAGCAAGATGAAAACTGTTTTTGTTTTCGACTCATACCGAGGCTCTCGCCATCGAAGTCATATTTTATTTAGTAGTTTAATGATTTTATATCGCGCTTAACGCAGCGCAGCTTCAACCTTCTTATTACACCAGTCTTCAATATGAGCTTTTACCCATACAACTTGGCGTGAAGTAATAGGAATCTGCTTAGGGAACTCACCAGAACTCATAAGCCTGTAAATTGAACTTCTAGAGAGTTGAGTTATTTCTCTTACTTGCTGTAATCGTAAGAATTTAACTTCTGCGTTTTTCATACTACTAAGATTATGTCTTTCGTTCCACTATTATAGCATAATTTTCCCATTTTGTCTCACTATATCCCATAATGAATCAGTCAATCTTCATTCCTTGTTCTGCTAGTGCTTTGTCCCAAGAAAGCATAAACTCTTTGCGTTCTTCTATAAACTGTGCTTTGTCATAGGCTTGCCTTACCTTATCTCCAATAGCGTGAGACATTTGTCTTTGAATAAGCTCGGCATCAAACTTCAACACCTCTTGTCCTGCTGTTAGTGCTAATGAACGGAAGCCGTGAGCAGTGGTGAGCTTTGCGTATCCAAGGTCTTTGAGAAATCTGTTGATAGAACTTGGATTCATATAAGCGTGCGTCTTACCAAAGACTGTGTAGAAGACATATTGCTGGTCTCCATTGATTTCATACATTCGTTCAAAGACCCGTTTTATCTGTGGGGTGATTGGTATGAGGTGATCCCTTTTAGCTTTCATCTTGCTTGCGGGAACTGTCCACATCAACTTGTCTTCGTCTATTTCTGTCCATTCGGTTTGAGCCAGAGCACCCACCCGCAGGAAGCTCAACATTGTGAGTTGAGTAGCCAGCATCACCAGAGGCATCGTTTTCTCTCGTCTGGTTTCAAAGTCTTCAAAGAACTTGGGCAGCTGGTCCCATTTCAAGGATGGGTTGCTCTTGGGGATGTGAGCCGACTTGGAGTGCTTACTGCTTATTGCTGGATTTGGGTTCTCCATCCAGCCCATATCAATTGAGAAGTCAAAGACCATTCGCGTAATCATCAGTACTCGGTCTGACTGGGAAAGAGATCCACGCTTCTCAATCGCCAACTTCATTCCCAATACCTTTTCTCTTCCTCCCTGGGACCACTCCAATTCTTTGAGGTCTGTGTCGGCACCCAGCGCGGGAATGACCTGATTGAAAAGCTTGTTTTTGTAATCCTTGAGAGTGGAGGGGGAATGCCCTGACCTTTCCAGGTAGGCATCAACTGCCTCTTGGAGAGATTTGGTTTTTAATATTTCTTCACTTGGTGAGCGCTCTTCCTTGTAGAGGTCCCTTGGGTCCCTGCCTGTTTCCTTTGCCCATAGGCGAATGCGGTTCCATTCCTCCCTTGCCTTTTTGAGCGATATTTCCCCAAACCCCTTGCCATAGGTACCGATGTGAACATCAACCTGCTTGCCCCTCCTGCCTGGGGGAACTCTTGTCCGACCCGTAAAGGCTTTACCCCCACCTTTATGGATGGGTATCACCATTAGAAAGAGTGAATTGCCTAAAGATATTGTCTGCTTTTTGCTTGACGGCTCCAGTTTTATGATTTCCGCTTCCGTCATTTTTTAATGACCTGATGCCGTTGTCTCCGATACTATACCCAACCCCAACACATCCTTTTTCAACCCCAACACAAACCCCAACACGTTTACGACATTTAGTGGGATTATTGGGGACTATCTGGGACAACAGGCATTAAAAAAGCCAGTCGTGGACTGGCTTGTGGGAAGTTCCAGGAGTTTCTGGGACTATGTAATCACGGAGAGGGTCGTTTGCGAACCGAGCTTGAGACCCCTTGCTATGACTAGGTTTGAGACAACGCTAGGCGGAAATTAGCCTCAAACCCCAACACCAACCCCAACACATTTTCCAGTTTTTTCTGATGGTCTTACAGCTCTGATTGCTCCCTAGGAGGCAACACAAGAGGTGTTAAGTAGAACAAGCGTATTCCCCATAGAACTGTTTAGCAGCCTTCATATACGCTTCTGATGCCTCTTCAGCGGTCTTATATCTGCCTAGAGATATGTTCTTCCCGCTTGGAAGTATACGAGCAATATAAAGACCAGTCCTCTTACATAATGTTACTCCCTTATACGGTACTTCACCCGAAGCACTCATATTATATAAGTTCTGTTGATTAGTTCCAAGTCTAAGATTCTCAATCCAATTATCAGACCTGATTTTATTCTTATGGTCTACTTGCTTTGAGCCTGGATCTACACCATACCAATACATCCATATAAGCCTGTGAACTTGATAGTTCTGACCATCAATACTTCCTGTTAAGTATCCTTTTTGCTTTTGGAGGCATCCTATTTTATCCCCTGCTTTCCTATTCCCCGAATCAATTATCCTCTTGCATACCCCAGTAACTGGATTATATTCAATTAATTCTTTAAGCCTTTCTTGTGAAGGCAATGGTAATGCTTTTGTCATTATTCAATTAAGCGTCGTATTGTTATTTATTCGCATTAAAAAAGAACCCCGAAGGATTCTTTCGCTCTCTTCAGTTACGACGCTTAAGAGATGTTTTATTTAGCTTCTGATTACGTGACTTGATATTTTAAAAAGGGGGTAAGCATCTCTGCCTACCCCCTTATCTGTTGCCTATCTATTGAATTGATAGTTCTTGGGATTACTTTAACAATCCGACTAGCGGCATTATGTAAAACTCACTTATTCCAAGATCAACACATTATATAGTCTTTTAACTTTACTTGTATAAATAGACTTAGCAATAGTGACGGATTTTTATTTGCCGTCCACTATCCATCACACCACAACAACAACAGCAATGAATTTAATAGAAAGTCTTTTATGTGACGATACTTCTGACGTAATCGTTTCAACTACAGAATATAAGTATGGCACTTATTTTATGATGCGTCACAACACATCTGATGTAGATGCTATTACTAATGAGCTTCCAAGAATCTATAATAACCTATTCAAGTCACTTGACAATATTGTTAGACCACAGAGGCTTAAAACAACTCCCAATATCCCATTGGATAAGTTCGTTAAAGAGTCAATCAAGCTTCATTGCCCTTTGATGGTATCTACATTAGAGCTTAAAAAATCAGCGAAAGGTGATGTTATTATCTCCCACCATTTTGTTTATGGTCTTCATTGGTATTTACAAGATACTAAGGCAGATGCTAATTTCTCTTCTACGCTAGAAACCTTTTGTAAGTCTTTATCTACCGTGAGTGAGAAAGGAAATACATTCTTAATCCAATCTGTTGGTGTGAATGAAGAACAGGCTATTGATAGAAATAGTGATGATACAATTATTTCTTATATTCGTCATATTAAGATTCTCGATACTCAGCCTGACTTGGAGGACTTAGATGATATGCCCGAAGATAATTTGATTATGTATTTCAATAAATTGCCTCATCCTAAGATGAAGTATGCTCTTCATTACTCTCACGCATTCTAATTAGTTGCCGCCTCTTTCAAAGGGGCTTTTTTTATGCCTAGATACATTAAGAATGAGCGTGATCGATGCTTGAAAAGGTTTGTATAGCAGGACAAGAATATTCAATTCATCAGGCATTCCCAGCTTATGGAATTGACTCAATTGGTACTCCCCATTTTCTTGGTGATGATTATTTAAATCCAGAGCTTATTCCAATTGATAAGAAACCCAGTTACGATGGTCAGCCATGTTATAGCTTTACTCTCAAGCATTTTGATAGGGAAGAAGGTTTTATATTTTGGATTGATGTGACGCAAGCTGAAGATGAATTTATAGCTTCTTGTTTGATAGAAATTGATGATAATAAAAATCCCACTGGAGTAACGCATAAGAATGGAGACCAGAGGGATAATTGTATTGACAACTTAGAATGGGAATATCTATATCAGGATTGATTGAATATACCTTCTAGGTATTCTATGGAGCTCAAACGGTTGTCAATATATCTAATAATGGCAGCGTGCTCTCTGATTTTCTCGTTAGCATAATTAGAAAGCTCACCACATACGCTTTCGGCATAGTCAATTAGATTGTCTAGAAAATTTAGAACTTCTGTTATTCCTGTCGTTAGGTCAGATTCCTTGAACTGTTCTAGTGGTGGGAATGTTGAACAGTAGAAATAGATGAGTAGAGTCACATTGACCACTTCTTCTTCGGTTAGTGATTCGCTTATAAGAGCATTCATTAACTTCAACCATTCTGTTCTGTATTCATGAAGCTCTAAGATATAGGCTTCATCTATTTCATCTGTGGGTCTGAGTTCTATCATTGCTTAATTCCACACAGGTTCTAGTGAGTTATTTAAACCAAAAATGTAGTTTGGCTGCCTACAACATTTCCTTACCGAATCATCTCTAAAGTCGTAAAGGCAAAAGAAATGGTCTTCAAGTGCAAGAGTGACAGGATCCAGTCTATTCATCAAGGATCGATTGAATTTATCTATTTGATAACTTCCTAAGCTACTTCTAAATTCATCTAGGCTGTAATCTTGTTCAGGGCAGATATTTGCTATCCACTGAATAAATCTTTTGGCAACATCTTTATCCATGCGTGGCTTGCTTGTAATTACTAAATCCCTTAGTTCTTCTACCTTCTTTTCAAGGTTTTTGTAATTAGCCTCAAAGTCATACTCTTCCCCCTTTCTGGTTGAGGGGATGTGAAGTTCGTAGTACTGATTTTCCATAATTTAATTAACAATAAAATACTTGCTTGCCTCTGCGACATACTTTGTATGTATCTCCGCGATATCGGTATTCATCAATCACTCTTGCTCGTCTGTGACGACGATGATGATCACTTTGATGGTGGCTGTAGTCCCTAGTGCCCAAGTAGATATCTGTCCCAATGAGTGCTAGACCCAATACTGTGCCAACAGCACTTGACTCGCTTTGATGATCTTCGTGGTGGGCATAGGCAACACCAGGAGAAACCGCCAATAGTGCTGCTACTAATAGTGCTTTGAATTTCATTTTAAAAATCAAGATCCGTGAATTTGCGATACTTTTTGTCCGTTACTTTTTTATTACGCGGTGCGTACATCCATACGTAATCCTCATCATTGTCTGGATTAAATGAAATTCCTTCGTTATCTTTGAGGATCCATTCTTGAGCTACTGCGTGAGCGTGAGCCATTTCATTTTCTTCTGCGAGATCTTCCACTCTTTGGAATAAGTGATATCTCATTTCGCTTATAGAAAGCGCCAAGCTTCTTTTATTCATGTTGTTGTCTTGATACTCCTTATGTATGAAAAATAGATTGATGTGGGTTGGCTAAATAGTTTCATCTTAGACAGTGTGGTAACTTCTGAGTGAAGGAAGAGGCGCTTTATGTGCCTCTTTTTTGATGTTTGGTTGTCTAAATAAGTCATACCACATTGTCAATAAGATGAATATTAAAGAAGAATGGAAACCCGTGAAGGGGTTTGAAGGGAAATACTCCATAAGTAATAAAGGAAATATTTTTCATCACAACGGTAAGCGAAGTAAGTTGTTGAAGCTTGATACATCTGGTGAATGTATAAGTATCAAGTTGTTCAAGGATGGAAAGAAAAAGCATTTCACTCTTACCACTTTGATGAGAACGCATTGGAGGTTTGAGTTCATTTTTGATCTAGAAGATGACGAGTGTGTGAAGGAGTTTTATGGTTACTTTGTTACTAGTAAAGGAAGGATATGGAGTCCGAGCCTTTACAGGTGGTTAACCCCAACGCCAGCAAAAAATTACTATTGGACTGTCAATATGAAGATCAATGGCAAATACACGCCGCAGACAATTCATAAGTTGGTTGGGCGTTTGTTTCTCAATGGTTACCGAAAAGGTCTTCATATTTGTCATAAGAAAGAATACCTCTCATATCCTGAAATCAACTATTCGGATAATCTCTTTGTTGGCACCCACGCAGATAATATGAATGATATGAGAGAAAAGGGAAGGAGCAGAAATCGTTTCTCGGTCATTAGTTGAGATAAAGATCAAGCCCCAATCCAGCCAATGCTGCGCACCTTCGTAAGCAGCTTGAAGCCGCGCTTTCTACTGGTGGAGCCATAGAGCCACTATCCAATCTTTCTGAGGCAACTCCAGAGAAGTTGAGGAGCCCGTCTGATGTTGGAATAGTCAATCTGCCTACAACTACGACGCTCCCAGCAAGTTCCTTGGTTTCAGTTATTTCAAAAGACCACTGGGGGCTTCGTGAGTGAAGGCACTTACATATAACCGCCCACGGGATAAATTCCAGGGAAATTGCCTTCTCTCCATGTCCCTTCTGAATCGTCTTGTAGTGCCTCTTATCAACAGGTTGGGACAACGCCAGCAATGTTTCAGCAGCGCTCTTCAGGGGGGCTACAGAGGGGGCTGATGGCGCAGTAAGAGCTGATGGAGCCTTTGGTGGTGAGTGCTTTGTTTGCGTGAAGGTCATCGAGTGCCTCGTGATGCAACTATGCTATCAGAAAGCATGGAGTAAGTCAACTCATACTAGAACCAGATAGGTTGTCGTTTCGCTATATCCTTCGCCCATATCCCTTGAAATCTGCCGCAGGCTCTTGATTTCTTTGTCTAATGCTTCTGGATATTTGTAACTAGTTCTGCTTCGCATTTTTAGGCAGGAACCTGATTTGAGAATTATGCCGTGCTTTAGTTCTACCTCGGACAAGCTCTCCATTATCGTTTCGTCAATAAGCTTCCTTTCATCTTCAAGTTTTTTTAATTTCCGTGAGACTGTTTGTCTGTATTCAGCTAGTTCGTCAATGCTCATAGTCTCAATAGCACTTTCCTCTCTGTCTGGATATCGCTCCATAACAGCTGCATAGACTTCTTGCTTATTCATTTGACATGCTTCAGTTGCTTATAAGATTCGTAGCAGCCGCTTGCGTTTTCGTCAAGCAACTGGTATGTTGTGCCTAATGATACATATGTGGCATGGAGGAATTAGAGCGTATCCCTCTAAAGAAGGTCAAGCTGACTGTGAATACTTGTCTTGCCTACTTCAATCTCCAGCGGTCCTTTAAGGGTCTGCCACCGTGGAGCATCAATGAGGTTGCTAGGAAGACAGGGACATCACCAACGACGATTCATAGATTGTTCAGGGAAGAAAATGATCCAAAGGCAGCGCAAGCTCTTTCGTTGGACCTTGCTACTCGTCTCTGTAGCGTCCTTGAGTGTGAAGTCAGCGACCTTATGACCACTGAGTTGGTTGAAGGTGTTTATTTGGATTCAATAGACAAAAAATCTTCAATCGATTGAAAACTTTAGGATCGGAGCTTTATATCCTGCTCTTGCCAATGTAGCTTCTAGGTTGTATGCTTTTTTATATAAAATCTCCTCTTTTTGTTCTACCAATTTTGCTAGTTTTCCCTTACACAGTTCCATAGTTTTTTGAGTCTTTCTTAAAATACTCTGAACTCCACCAAGCTCAAAGATGCCGAAATCCTCAGGAGCATTTTCATTAATTAATGCTAGGCAGTCTTCTTTGTTGCTTTCTATAAGTTGGAGGTATTCTTTTAGTTCTATTTTGAATTCTTCTGCTTTAGCAATCCCAGCCATGATTTCTTCGCAGAAGTAGATTGATCTACGGTATCTCATTTCAGTATTGTACCCAACCAATACCTGATCGGCTAGTGATAGTACTTCGTCTAAGTCGTATGTTTTAGAAGAATCAATCTCATAATGAAATACACGTTGTTGAAATTTTTTCAACACATCTTCACTTACCTTGTACAGTCGCTCTGATTTAGGTGAGTATCCATCAGAAGTCTCTCCTCTTAGAAAATTTTCAAATATTTGATCAATATTTTCAAAATATTTTATTAGTGAAACAGGCTTCTTTTGGTAGAAGTACGTCTTATTTTCAGAGTTGATCCAACTTGTAATATGGCAATAATAAGATTTAGTCATTTTTTCTAAGATTGGTGTGTTTTGAATTTCATTTGTTCGTAATGTTTGAACTTTGGATCTTTTTTGCTTTTATATAGCTTCGCTTCGTGCTTAGATATTTTCTCTAGTCTGTCAATAGATTCACTTAGATTAGTCTTGTAGTACCATTTGTCGTTATGAGGTGCTTTGCATCTCTTTATAGTGCTAATATATTCATTAGCAAAATTCTCATCACATTTGTACCTCGCTAGTATGGCAAGATCTTGATAGTTGCTTTTGCGAGTTTTTTCTACAAATACACTAAAGTCCTCTACTGTGAGAACAAACACAACTTCACTTCCGTTTAGAGAAGATGTTTTATTCTTAGTAATGTCTATAAATGTTCCTACAACCAGTTCCTTTTCCATTTTTTTGCTTGGTGAAAATGCTGTCTATACCTTTATTTATTAGAAACCTAATTGCTTCTATTTTGGTTGTGATGATGGGAGTATTTCATTAATGAATGTTTCTTTTTTTACTTTCTTGTAAGTTTCTATTGAAATCCACAAGACTCCTTTCTTTCCGATATGACCGTTGAGTTTCTTTGGTTTACCATAATCAACACCAGCAGCTCTAGTGCCTGTGCCGTCGTATCCCATAGGTCTTCTGAACGAATATAAAACTCGTTCTTCATCGCAACCAAATCTAGGATCTGTTGGGTGTAAGTAGATTTTGCCGAGGTTAAGCGTCTTAACTACTTTCCTCGTTAATCCATCACCAACAACCTCTTCGTTGAATGATTTGATATATTCATTGACTTTGGAGGCAGCAATCATAATTAAATAATATTCCCTTTATATATCCCTTTGGTATTGGCTTCTATTTTGGTTAGAAAGGTTCTAGTTCACCCAATCCAAAGAAACAATGGGCACCAATGGATATCAAATCAACCTCGTTATCAAGTTCTATTATAACAGAGAAACATTGAGATGAGGCTGCGTTTCTATTGCCTCGTAATGGAATAATTGATTTACCAAGTTCCGTTGCTTTACACCTAATAGAGCCAAACTCATCAGATATAAGTGCTTCTAGGAATATGCCTTTCTTTTCATGGTTAATACATTCATTCACACCATAGGCTTGCTGAATAGTATTCTTAATAAAGATGCCTTCCGCTGTTCTTTTGAGTTGATTATTTCTAACTTCCAAATGGGGAACAGCGAACTCAATGCTCTTATATCTATTTGACTTGTTTGGATGTCGCTTCACTACACCCAAGCAGCGTGTAGCAATCTTCTCATCATTCACTATTAAGTGATTGAGATTTTTAATTGCGTAGTGGATGCTGTCTTCAATTGGATTCTTACAAGTAATTCTAATACCCGTAATGAAATCATCATTATTAATATCCACAAGATAATAAAGCTTATCGTCTTTATCAAAATCATCTCCATAACCAATGGCTTGATTGTGCTCTGTTGCCTTTACCAAATATTTGTGAAGCACATTTGTAAGACGAGTTATATTGCTTCGGTGTAGCTTGCTGTTTGGGTCAATCTGTAGATAAGCAATCTGCCCGTGAGAGCTGGTGGATTGTTTTGCCTTTGCATCACGCACGGCATTTAGCGCATAGAAGCCCATTGAGAGGAAAGGGGGCATCCTGTATCCATCTTCTTTGAGCTGCTCTGGTGATTTAGAGAGCAGTTCCACCAAGTTTTCACAGTCCTTATTGACCGTTTCTACAACTTCCCCCCAATCATTCTTAAAACAGTTTGGCTTGGTCTTTGTGCCCCTGACCAGTAGCTTCCAGTGGGCTCCATACTCGCTTCTGCCTAGGTAGGTGAGGTATTGGAGCGCATTTGCCAATAAGTCCTTCTGGGGGGCAGTGAGAGTGGTCTTATAGAACACAAAAATACTGCTGTCGTTTTTGCTGAAATTAATTTGTGGATCAAAGTTGATCCTTGAGGATGATTGGCTTTCCTTTCCTTCTACAACAATATTGCGAAGACTAGTTGCGTAATCTGGGTGATAAGTAATTACACCTGAATGGGAATACTGTGGGATGTAGTATGACGGTTCAATAGCAGCAAGTTTTGTGATTACTTCTGCTTGTTCTGGCGTTAAACAATTAAATTCATTTGTGTTGATATACGACTGTTGGTAAAAAGCAGATAATAATGAGCGGATTATCCTTACGGGGCTTGGAATTACTTCTGTCTTTCCTTCATTACCCGCAGAACTCCAAGGGCATCCACCAAAAGCTTCGGTTGTTAGTTTTATTTCAATAGTAACCATTTATTTGTTATAAGCAATTGGTAATGTTCTTGTTAGTGGTTCAATGCTGATTAGTTCTTTTTTACGGCATTCGTTTATCTGCTTCTTAATTTCCTTTGCTAATTTATCTCTATCAAACTCAACTTCTTTTAATGGTTTCAAGTAGCATCTATTCCTAAAATCAATTCCATCACTCATTAAATTAAGCGCACCGTATTGGTAAATGGTTGTTAGAAGTTTCCTTATCTCTGGCTTATAGAACTTCAAGCGTGATTGGTTTAGGTAGAGGTGTAAGAGTATGTGCTCTGCGTCAATATCATTCTCAAGGTGGATGATGTTTCCTAGACCCGCTGATGACGCTTTACCTTTTTCACTTGCGTCAAGTACTAGGTGCTCTTCTNTATTTGCTCCTAGTGGGTCTTGAGTAACTCCAGCNCTAATAACAGGTTGANTATTGATGGCTACACAGCCCCCTATGACTGCTCCAGTGACCTTTGACCACTGGCTAGGGATACTTTTGTAGTGAGATAAGAAACTCCCTAGTATAGCTGATATGGGGTCGTAGAAGGCAATCGCGTTATATGGTCCAACTTCCTTCATTTTTTCTAAAAGGAGCCTTTCAAAATCCCAATTGTCTCCCCGTGATTGGTTGATTGCGAAGACACCAGAACCAATCCTGTGGGGCAACTCAAATGTGGTTGAAGTTGTAGTGAATTGATATTCGGGATGTTGGAGCTCAACAGCAAGATAAGGTAAGCCAGATAGTTCATCAATAAGCTGACCAGGGGCTTGAACAAAGGTCTCTTCAAACTTGTTTATAACAGCAGCTTTAGTCGCGACCGTTGTATTGGTTACACCATTTTTTTTAAAGTTATTTTGACCTAATCCAGGGAACCCAGCACACTGTATTGATGATGTTCCAACAGGGCGCATAAAGAAACTTTCTGTTGTTAGGATATTTTTTTGATTGATTAAGTCGTTCACGCGGTCATAAAAATCCGTCACTACTACTTATCTTTTAAAAATCAGCCATTAAAAAAGCCCCCAGAAGGGAGCTTTCTTAGAGATAAGTGATTCTATTTATCTAATCAATCGGATTCGCCTTGACGTGCCTTATAAGGATCAGGCTTTGAGTGCATTGCTGACCTTTTAGATCTGCTACGAGCATCTCTTTTCTTCTCGGCTTCCTTTTCTTCCTCAGAGCGAGCATTGCGCTTTTTGAAGTATGCCTGTGATACACGCATTTGGTCTTCAACAGAAAGTGCAGATGCCTCTTCTAGTGAAATTCGACCTAGGTATTCTAGGTGAAGGTAGGTTTGAGCATCTTCAGAAATTTGAGATAAGAAACTTTCGAATAGGTCAGATTCGTAGCACTCAGATAGGTCATAGCCATCATCGACCATTTCATCAATCCACTCTTCAAATACAACCTCAAGAACTGACTCGTCAATTGTGGGGCACATCTCAACTTTATTGATCTTCTTATTGCGCTTCTTTCTTGCCTCTTCCTTCTCATCAATGTGCTTCGTGGCTTCATGAACCATTAGCTCCATTACGTCATCATATGCAAATCCTTGATTAAGAAGTTTATGGAAACGAAGATCAAATTNNGNGCTTTCNTTNTTNACGCNATCTAGAGCAGAGCGAAGACGATNTGATTTGATAGCACTTCTACCCATAGGTGCTTTTGGCGCTGAAGGCTTAGGTGCTCTATTGGCTTGACTACCACCAGAACTCATAAAGCTGGATGCTTTATTGCCTGTAATGCTTGAAGAGCTTGGGCGATTTGCAGTTGTAGCTGGACGCTGTGTTGTTGGTTGTGGTTTAGCTGCTTGTGGCTTTGTTGTCTGTGGTTGAGGCTTTGTTGGTTGTGGCTTATTAGAACCAGCATCTCCATAAGTAACACCCCTCCTCATATCGGCAGGTCTCTTGGCGTCGGGGATTGTCTTGAGTGGCTTATCTGCTGGCTTATTGGCTAGATTTTTTCTTCCTTGTTCTCTAACAGCAGCTTCAGCTTCTCTACGAGCTCTAACACCTCCTCGTGCTCGTGAGCCCCTTTGCCCACTTCCAGTTCTTTGTGCTACTCCAGCATCTCCACCACCAGCTCTGTACTCCGCTTGTCTTTTTTCTCTCTCTGCTTGCTGTGCGGCTCGCCTTTCTGCGCGTGCAGCAGCACGCTGTTGACCATTTAGACGACCTTCTTCAATATAAGCTTCATAGACCTCATCCCAAGTCATTTCGCTTAGGTCATAACCTTCGCTTACAAGGTCTGTGGCGTATGCCTGGACTTCATTCCATAGCTGTTGTTCTTGTGCTTTATAAGCTTCGTTGATTTGTACTTGTCCGAAAGCTTCTTTTAGTTGGCGGTAATCTTTGCGTTCCATTGATAATAACCAAAATACTTATCTCTCCTGTTATTTAGCTTTATTCCTTTGTTCTCAACTAGGATTTAGTCTTCGTCATTGTCTGGTGCTTCTCTGAATTCACTAGCGCGATGATCGCTACACCTAACTAATGTTCCCAAGTAGCTCATCACAACTGGTCCATACATCTCCCAGCATTCATCAAAGGCTTCTCTATATGCCTTCACATAGCTGTTTGGATCTTTGAATACAACCTTTGGAAAGAAGTAGCCCTTATCAGCTTTTATCCAATCTGGCTTTTTTATATCTCTTGCCCAGGAGCCACGCATAGCTGGGATGTAATCGCCCTCACAGACACCACAAATCATCTTCTCTGTATCTGCCCACTCCTTCATTGAGCGGAAACTCCCGCCCGTGACTTGCCCGTGGTGTTGGGCTATGAGCCACATAACCAATGGGTCTTTGGCGTCTAGCTCTAATAGCGCCAGTGCCCCAGGCATCTCGTGTCTAAATCCTGCCCTGTCCCCATAAACGGCAGGACCATCCTTTATGTAGAAGTCTGCCTTCGCTAGTGGTCTCCCCTCATCCCTGTTGCTTGGGTCACCTTCCCCAGTCACCCCAAGGATTTTTTGGAAGGTGATACACGCCTTGCCTAGGTCGTGTAGGAGAGCAGCAAGGATTACCGCATCACTGAACTCGGAGAAGCGAAGGTCAATATCAGCGCAAATGCGTTTAGCAAAGTTCTTTGTATCGTATAAGTGGGGTATTAGTCCAAGAGCAGCATTTTTAGAATCATCACCATATCCACCACGGGTGTTAGAACGCTTTGGTGATTTCTCCTTTATTTGTTTGACTCTCTTGCGACAACCCACTAACAATCCTATTTCTGCTGAATAGTTCTTTGCTGCTGTTCCAACGCATAACTCAATACCAGGCTGTATCTTATCTGCTTTGATATTAAACTGTCTCCATACAGTTTTGAATGGTCTTGTGGCTGCTGTCTTCTCTTCATCAACAATCCATACATCTTTTCTTCTATTGATTATCTCGATTAGTTGAGTTGTGTATAAGGGGCATTTTTCTAATGCGTCTAGCTTCGGCATATCAATGCCTAGATTTCTTGGGTATCTCCACGCGATATAACAAGTCGGCATATTTACATCCCTTACATATTGACTTATTGCTTCTGTGTTTCTTGGATCAAACATCCTTTTAAGAAACTCCAAGTCAATCTCATTCGGTTTTCTATTAGCTGACTCCACTGGTGGGACAGACATAATCTGTTTAATGGAAAAGTCCTTTAGACCCATCAAGCGATTTGCCGCAGCATCAATCTCAACTTGCTTGTAAGGCAAGATTTTGTTGCTTTTGACGATATGAACCTCTCCCTCTGTATTGGGAAGGCGAGCTACACGCCCCCCACGCTGAACTAATGAACTCCAAGGGGCAAGTTCAGTAATCAATACATCAGCCGATATATCAACACCACATTCAATACAAGATGTGCTTACGACAATCCCCCTAAAGCTTGGTATTTGTGCTTCTATTTTGGTTCTGTCTGCTTTTCTAAAACGTGAATGTAGTAATATCTTATCTTTTCTTTTTAGCATTGAATAGATTGACTGTGCCCTCTTCACTGTATTAGTAATTATTAGAGTCAGTCCATTCTCTTGGTGTCTATCTTCTGCTAGTTCTACAATCTCATCATCAGTCAGCTTTGGATATGTGTGTAATGACTTTTTGTTATTGACCTTTGCTCCACCAATCTTGTGTTTGTAATCACCTCTTCCTAATGTTATTTCATTAAATTGAAAGGTCTTCTTGTCTACAAGTGATGTGTTGTTTGTGGCGCTACACAGCACAAGCTCTCTGCTATGGAAACTTGCCTGTTGAAGCATTAGTTCGTGGAGCACTACGGATGTTCCAAGTGCCTGCGTCATTAGCTGGCTTTCATCCAAAACGATTGTGCAATCATCTTGTGTTGCCGCAAAGTGCATCAATGATGATTTGATACTGCTTGTGTATGGGCGTAGTAATTGACGGGATACAAGCTGGTCCAGTGTGGAAATAACAATTGCTGGCTGTTCGGGGTGCTCTACCCAGTCGTCATTAAGGTCGCCGCCCATCATTTTGTAGACAGGAATGTCTATCCCAGAACGCGCTGTAATGTCCCTAATGACTTCGGTCAGTTGTGTGACCAATGTTCTCAATGGAACCACGTAGAAGAGCCTTCTGGGGGTCTCTGATGGGCTATGAATGCGTCTGTATAGCCAATCAACCAATACAGTTACAGTTTTTCCCAATCCAGTTGGGACAGATAGTGCTTTATACCCGTGCTCATTGGTTGTTTGGTGATATTTGACTTGAAANGGTAATGGGTCAAATTCAGTTATATCTTTAAAAAATCTCTTGTAGTTCTTAGAATACCTCTTGCCGACAGGAGTAATACTTTGATTTGCTTTTCTTAATGGATTTACTGCAGTATTGAGCTTCATGTATCCATATACTTCTTATAGTATCTAGGTGTTATTATCTGTCTAAAATAAGTGATAATATATAAGTTGTTGAGATACTATTCCTTATGGCTATGTCTTTAGAAAAACATGAAATGTATCCCTATGAGGATTTGTGTAAACGTGAGTATGAGCACGATATTGTTATTAAACGTCGTTCCACTAAAGTTTTCCCTGAGTATCTAAATGATACAGCTTGGATCCTTGAATGTAAACATTGTGGGGCGCACAGGTCAGCTGGAGGAAGGCTCCTGGTTAACAATCTGCATAAAAATTGTAAATGCCGCCCTGTGCGGAAGTTAAATGCTACGTCTCAAGACGATGAGTCAACTCTGGTTGGATTAGGTGTGATCCATATGATGACTAATGATCCAGCCAAGTTTTCCGAATATATAAAAAGAAGGGAGGAAGAAAGCAGACGCTCTAACTGCTCTCGTTTTAATTATTTGAATTCTATAAAGAATAAATGAAAAACCTTCTTCTTCCTTCAAAAGCAAAGAAAAAGGAACAGGAGCAGAAAGTCTTCGTACATTGTTGTAACGGTCTTCGCGGACTAACGGCTTTTTATGCGTTTTCTTCAAAGGGGTTTCTCAAAATTATTAATAAATTTGTTGATAAAGGAGCAACTGGCTTTTATAGAGATGGTAAGTTTTTCATTGTTACTGTCTACACCAAAGATGAGCTGTTAGAGCTCTTGGTGAGTAATTATAAGCCAACTTTTATTCCAGCTTGGTCTAAAAATATCTTTGGAGATGTATTCCTAGAAAAGATAGAAGAACTCAAAGTTCTTTACCCAGAGTATTGTGATGAGTACAAAGAGTGTAAGGATAGTATTTTGCACTGGCTCAAAGGTAAGAATAAAAAGCCAGAAGATATTAAAGGTGATTTGTTGATTGACCTTTTCCATAATCTTCCTCGTATTATAGAGAATAAGAATGTGTTGGAGTATGTGCAGACAGCAGGTATTCCCTATACCTTGAAGGATAAGAAAGGTAAATCCTATAAGAAGCTTTGGTATTCACCATTATGGAACAAATCACTCGGAAGGTTCGGCAAGGGAACTATCTTTACCTCATATTTAAATGCCCTTGGCGGTATTACAAAAGATTCTTGGGATGCTGCGATCTTTGGAACACCACATAAGGATGTATTAGGGGAATACCCACTCTTCCAATTCGATCTAAAAAATTGGGGTGGTAGTAGAGAGGGCAAAGTTGATAAGCGGAACTACTCGCTCGGAGTGGGCATTACTACGGGTGAGAAGTCGTTAGGCACAGCTGCTGATGTATTGCTGCTCATTGAGAGCTTGACCTTCTTCAGGGGCTTTCTNGGGGAGGAATACGGCTATACCCAGGAGGGCAAGTCAACCATCAAACAAAAGCCTCGCTTCTCACTCTGCGTAAGGAACACCAGTGGAGCTTTCCACACGGGTTTGATGAGTGAGATGACTACTTCTAAGAACGAGAAGAACCTATTAGGCGTAGAAGAGATCTTTGTTCCAACTTGGCAGGATCCCCTTACTTTTCAGCAAGCAAGAGAAAGGCTTTCCCAGACCGCTGAGTTACCCGTTCAGACCTTCCTCAATACATCCAAGGATCTAATGAAGCACCTATCTCTTCACTCCACTCAGACGGGCATAGAGAGCTATGTGAGGTTCGCCTGCGTGGGCAGAGGAGGCACTGGTTTCAGCACGCTTCACTTTCTTATTCCTGTTGAAGAGTATTACCCAAGAAGAAGCAAAAGAAATGATATTATTTCACCTTTTATCCTTCTTCACAACGACCTTTTGTTCAAGTTGAGTAGAGGAGACTTGCCTTATACAATAAAAACAGCTGCTGGTAACTTTGTTCGCGCTGTAAGTGATTTTAGTATCAGTCGTTCTACTCTACAAGAAGTGATGTATAGCTATTTGGATTTAGCGGATGCTGTTACTATTACCGACGCATCCCATTTGTCAGGGCGTATAACGAAGCAGGCATTTGATAGTTTTAAGTTGCCTGATTGGTGGATTACCAAATTAGAAAGAGGTGAAGAGACAGCTGAGCTTAGAATTGGTAAAAGTATTGCCTACGGAAGGCAGCTTTGTTTCTTTGATGATATCGCTGATTTATTGGACGGTAATCTCAACAAGAGACTTGTAAATGCTTACTCACGCTTTATCGCTTTGATTGATGATGACGACCAAGAAGAAGTTATAGATGATATTAAGTGCTGGTTGCCAATAGATTTTTTAGTATCTTATAAGTTCCATTCGTACACCAAGTATCCAATGACCGATGAGAAGTTGGCTTGGAGTTTTTTCTTTGATAATGATGACTCATTTTCAGCTCTTGCGGTTGCCCTTGATGCTTTGTATACCAATAAGTTGATTGGTGAGTACATTTGTCCATTTGTCTCAACTGATAAAGAGCTTATGGAGCAGGCATTAAAAATCCCCTTGAGTAAGCCCAATCAAAGGCGACTCAGGGGGATGATTAAATAATGCATCTACCAGCCAAGAAATTTTTCTCTTTTCCTGATGTTCTGTTGCCTGATAAGACGCATAGCCACTTCTTCTTTAATTGGCTTCATATCTGAACTAGGAATGCCTCTTTGCTTTCCGTGATTAACAATGCGACTTTCGTAGATGTTATGTGGATTTTTGGCGATAGATAGTAAAATATATCCATTATCACTCATAGTATCTTCTACGAAATACTTACCGTTTGGTAGTTTGATGTTATTGTTCATAATCATTTCTTGTCTAGGTTTTGCATTCCATTTACCTTTCCACCTCTAACTCGTGCGTAGGTTTTCATATCCATTTCAGGCATACCTGGAGGAGGTGTACCCACAATTTCGTTGGCTACATTGACCATCATTTTTTTGGTCATTGGATTAAATCCTGAATGAACAGTGAGGTACTTGTCCGCACCAGTTCTTACGAAGTAAACTTTACCGATTTGATGGTTAGAGGTTTGAGGAAGCATGATGAGAAAGCAGATATCTTCTTTTCACTATTTATAAATCTGGAATATACCCAATTTGACTTTCATAAATATTTCTGATTGCCAACTTTCTATGATTAATTGTATTGAATATTTTGTTGGCGAGCACCACTACAATATTCTCTCGTCTGTAACAAATCTGAAAAGCGTTGAATACGTTTGTCTCGATAATTATTACCTAAAGATTAAGCTTCCCGAAAATCCCTTTGTCTTGCGATGCGGTGCTTCAAAGAATTTTTTAAGATCAAATAGAAAAGTCAGCTTCTTGTTTCCATTGGGTTCTCCAGTATCTAATTATAGATTATTATCCTTTGATGAATACAAGCAGTGTAGAGCTAGTGGTACCGCTGTTGGATACCTTGAGATAAATTCTAGTGATAGATTAAGGTTTTCTTCCTGGGTTAGGGCGGAAAGAAATTTACGTTATGATGTCTATTCATATGAAGATTTAAGCTTATTCGCTAAGCGATGTGAGTTTCAAAAAAAAACTTACACCAAGCATAAAAATTTAAAGGTTACATAAAAAAACGCCCTCAAGTGGCGTTTTCTTGTCTNTGGGGTGTCTATCAGACGCCAGCGCCGTTAGGGACAGTTCCATCGTCATTAGGGAACCTTGGACCGTTGGGGCGGTTGGGGCGTCTATCGCCCGAAAATGGTCTCATTCCTCTATCGCTTCCCAAGGGATTCATTACTCCCATTGATCCTCTTGGTTCTCCCCTGTATTGCGCAAGAGCTTCATCAGCACCAGCAGCATTCTCTCCTGTAGCAAGTAGCTCATTATTCTGCCTCTTCGCTTCAGGTGACTCCTTATAGCCTTTGGGCATTCTTCCCTTCACAGACTTCATGGGCATAGGTGGCTTAGCACCTTTTGTGACTATATCAGCGGCTTCATCAAAAAATCTATTTCCAAGAATGGATTTATAATCTTCAACGCAATCTAGGGAAGCGTCATACAGTCCACTATTGACTGCTTCGCATACCTCTTTCGGCGAAGCTCCAGAGGCAATAAGGTCAACGATTAAATGAGCAGATTGAGTAGCCATTTTTTTATTATAAATGTTCCGTTCTTTCTATTTAGTAATTTGTATCTTGCCTGTTTTAATGCGTATAACTACTATGTTGAGACTTTATTGTAATGAGTAGACTACCCANAGTAAATAACGGATTCGGTAATAATAATGAAACGGTAAGAGAATATCTCCAAAAGAAACGAGATGCCAATAAGATTCCCAAGGAGCTTGAAGATTATCTATGTGAACGTGAAATATATACTCCAGAAAATTATGATATTATACGTAGTAAGTTTTCACAGTATATTGAGGACCATACAAGCGAAATTAACTCAGCTTGTTGTACTCATAATACCTCTGCCTTCGAATCATTCTTTCAGAATGCCTTACGGCTTACCAATGATTGGACTTCTGCCCGAATGGTTGTCCATTGCTGCTTACAAACATTCTCTATGGGTGGTATGACTACGGTGTTTGAGTGGGCTGATGATCTTATGATAAAAAATCTTTATTCATCCAGATCTATTAACCGATAATNTCAGAGAACATTTCTAGAAATTGCCTGAACGTCATTAATTGATTAGCGCGATACGCAGCACGAAGTTTAGTGATTACACCTTCTACGGAAGCATTTCCTCGTTGTTCTGTCACCAGCTCTAGCTTTGTACTTACCATTATTAGTAGTTCTTCAAAGTTTTCTTCTTCAAGAATCTCTCTTTTTGCCTTGCACTCTTTAAGGATGCGGCTAATACGTTCNGACATTTTTGTAACAACATGATTCACTAGAATATTTAGTATTTGGTTGATAGATATATAAGATAAAATGATTTACATTTATGGCACTTGATAGAAAAAGGGGAAGAGGTCTTACTCGTTCCCCAGGTTCTTATGAGAATCAAGAGTATCCAGATAGATTAAAGAAAGATGGATGCATTTATTTGAATGGTGTAGTGACTTTCTCATCCCGTGGTGTCTATAAAGTTTTGATGGACAATGATATGGAAGCTATCTGTACGGCTTCCAAAATGGACCACAAGCGTGTTGGAATTCTTCCTGGAGACAATGTGTCTGTTGAGATTCCTGCTGTCTCATTGAGTCCTGGATGCGCTGTAAAGGGGAGAATTGTATGGCGCATTAGACCAGCTAAAAAAACTGAATAATTATCGAGGCACTAGATGCCTCTTTTTTATGGATTTATACCAGACAAGGTGCTCTAAATAGCTATATAATAAAGCTTCAGTATTCGTGGCTGTTCCAGAGAACAATAGAAGATTTTTGCCACGTGTAAATGGTAATGAAACACGTGAGTTGCAGAGACGTGCTGCCGAAACTGATAAGAAAGTTCAGGGCAATATTAATGATATTAGAACCTTCACCCAAAGAACTGAAAAGGCAGAGCAGACTATACAAGATGGCAATCGCCAGATTCAAGATATAAAAAAGAAGTTTGAGAAACAAGAAAAGGACGTTGTTCAACTTCAAAATGATGTAAGAGCTACTGATCAAAAAGCAACAAAGGCATTAAACGATTCAAAANCAAATACAACTAAAATCAATCAGATTGAAAAGTCTGCTTCGATTTCTAATATAAAGAATAGCTTCGCTAGTTTACGAAGAGACTTTGGATCAAATAACCAAACATTAGAATCTTCAGTTGGTTCATTAAGAACTAATTTAGATAGTAGTATTCTTACTTTTAAAACTGCTGACCAAGGGGCTGAGCAACGACTTCAGTCCATTCAAACTAGCTTAAATAATAGTCTTCTTAGTTTTAGAACAAAAGAAGATGAGATTGGTCAGCGTATTGCAAATAATACTGAGTCTATTAATAATATCACTACCCAGCTCAATGTAGCCAAGGTTGATTTTGCTAAAAGTATTGATACAGTTGTTACTGATAATAGTCAGGATAAGGAATCAATTCTGGCTTTATCTGCAAATGTTGATGCGCTAAAGAAAAATGAATTAGCAGACGAGAAAGCAAGGCAGAAAGATCTTCGTATTGGTGCGGCTGATAAGCGTCGTGAAATCAAAGAGAATATCCTAGAAGGCTCCAAAAAAGCTCTTGCCAATACAGGTCAAGCTTTAGCTAAAACAACTAATTCATTATTAGGTGGTTTTAATCTTTTAGATGCTATTAAGAATGTTCTTTCAAAGCTTGCTTTGGGACTTTTAATTATTAAGTTCCCAGAGATCTATAAGAACATTACTGAGAATATCGAAAAGTGGAAGCGTGTAGCTGCTGTTTTTCTAAAATCGTTCCTACGACCAGCGTCTAAATTTTTCAACTTACTTATTGATGTCGGTGCCAAAGTTGTTAAATGGGTATTTAAAGGTCTCAACCTTGTACGAAAAGCTATTGGCGCAGTTATTGAATTTTCTTTTAATGCTGGTAAGAAACTAATTTCTTCAATAGTTCGATTTTTAGGAAAAATATTTGACATCATTCCTAAACCACCTAGACCTGGTGTCAATGGTTCTAAAGGTAAAGGTTCCACTAATTCTGATCCAAGTAAACCACCTAGAACTGGTGGTAGTGGTCCTGGTGATGTAGATCCTGCTTCTGGTGATTCGACCGCACCAAAGCCAAAGCCTAAAGGCAGAATGGGGCAAATTAGTGATTGGTTTGGTCAGCAGGCTAGAAATGCTGGTAGTGCAGTAGTTCGTGGTGGAGATGCGATTACTGGTGGCGCATTCACCAGAATGAAGGATCAGGTTACTTCTTATTTGAAGAAAGCTTCTGAAATTACTAAGCCTCTATTTTCTNCTATNAGTAGCGCCAAATCATCTATTGCGACAAGTATTAAAAATAAGGATCCTAAAAGTCTTAGAGAAGGTCTTTCTAATCTTTTTCAAGATATTCAAGGTAAAACCAAATCTATTGGTGGAAAGCTTGATGATATTTTGTCTCCTGTCTTTAGGTTAATTAAGCCTTTTGGTAAGGCTGGCTTCGGACTTCTTCGTGGTCTTGGTAGAGAAGCGCGAATAGGTTTACCTATTGATATGCTCATTAACAAGTATGTTTTAGGTCAAGATTGGGGAGAATCAATCATAAGAGCTGTTGGTTCTACTCTTGGCACATTTGCGTTTGCTGGAATTCCAATTCCTGGAACTGGAATTGTTGGTGGTGACTTAGGAGACTATCTTTTTGCTAGGACTGCTAGAGATTTGTTTGGTGTTCAAGAAGGCTATGAATACGACAATAATTTAGTTACGCTTATTCCAGGCTTCAGTGACCTTATGAATGGAGTCTTTTCATCAATTTCTGGTTCAAATTCACAGTCAACCTCTCCTGCTGGTTCAGCTGTTACTTTGTCTAGTAACGCCTCTACCACTTCTTCATCTCCGTCACCATTCGCCCCATCTATCAGCCCATCATCTATCGCTCAGGCAGCTTCTACCACGCCAGTTAGTCAATATTTGCGTAAGCCTACTGCTATTTCTTCAAGTGCTTCTACGGGCTCTACAAGCTCTTCTGGGTCATCCTCTTCAATGGCTCAAATTACACTCCCAGCACAGTCAGTTGATATGCCAACTCAAGTAGTTGGTGACAGAGGTGAGAGCCTAGATAAAACACCAGCACAATCAATTCCTTTCATTTCGCCCACCAATCCTGCTATGGATTATCTACAAATTGCTGCTGCTCAAACATTTGAAATGCAGTTGGTATAAAGGAGAANNACTATGTCAAANCCCGCNACTANTGNAGCTGCTTATCGCGTCGGTTCCGTCTTCAAGACAAAGAAGGTTGATTTCCTTGGTTCAGTGGAATCAATTTCTAACGATACTTCTTCAAGAATACAGAAGAATACTGAAATCACTAAAGATATTTCTAGAAACTTTAAGAGTATTGTTAAAACTCAAAAGAGAATTGATAAGAGCAAGGAAATTCAATATAATATCCTGGAAAGGCAAGAAAAGTTTTTAGCGAATACGAATAGTAAGCCAAAGCAAGCAATTATATTTGGTTCTTTGTTTAAGAGGATATTGCAAAAGCCTATTGAGGCTTTCCAAAAATTACTTCTCGGATTGCTGATTGCTCTTGCTCCTAAAATTATTTCAGCTGTTGAAAAGCTTATTAATCAGTTTAAGCTTATTACCTTTCAGTTTAAGCAGTTTATGGAATTTGGTAGTGGTATTATATCTAATTCTATCAACGTTGTACAGGCAATTATTGATAATGCTATCAACTTTGATTTTACAGATGAGAGTGGACGTTTAGAAGGTGCTCTTGATCAGTGGGAGAAAGACTTTAATAATGACTCTGAAGATTTGCAAGAACTTGCTTCTTTATGGGAATTGGGTCCAAAGGAATTAGATGACGCAATCAAAAGGTTGGAGCGAGGTGAAGACCCGCGCACTGGAGCAAAACCTCAAGAAACTATCACTGGTGAATCTGTAGAAAGCACCTCTGGTGGTGCGACAGTCAATGGAACGGCAGAAGAGTACAGAATTGCCGCAGCAATCGCTACAGAGGCAGGTAGAGGTGTCTCAGCTACTGATGTGCTCCAAGTTGCTGCTAATCGCGTGGCGGATGATCGCTACCCAAACAACTTCACTGACGTATTTGCTGAGCCAGGTCAATTCCAAGGTGTTTTTGATAGGGGATTAGACAACTACCGCAATATCAAATCTGCCGAAGATGCTTCTGTCTTCTCTGGTAGGTCTGTCGAGCAAATTAATGGGTATATCGCTGATATGCGTAATAGCGATTTGAGAACTGATTCAGCTAGTGAGGTTCGTGGAGCTCTGGAGTTCCGTGCTGCCCCTGGCTACTACCAGGACAGACCTAGTGAACGCCCTGCTGGAACTGGTGCTGATGGACGCATTCCAGGCTCTTCTTGGCGTGGTGGGTCTGGTGATAACCAAATCCTCCGTGATGCCAGTAAAGGTGATCCAATGAGAGCTGGTGGGGCGGCACCTATTAACTACGCACAGGGGGGAACTACAACACCTCCTAAACCAACTACTTCTACCGCATCAACATCTAACTTCAGTGCTTCAAAGGGAAAGACTCAAGTTGTTGATCAGTATATGGGTGGCAAGAATACCAATATTGTTAAAACAAGTGATTATGGTATGCGTCGTCATCCTGTCTACGGTGATATGAGAATGCACAATGGAGTTGATTTAGCTCCTCCTGGTGCTGGTTACCGAGTTGCTTTGATGGTTCCTGGTAAAGTTACTAGAGTGGATTTTGATAGGGGAGGATATGGTAATTTTGTAATTATCTCTTCTCAACAGACAGGTATGAGTTATATGTTTGCTCACCTTAAATCTGTTTACGTAAAGAATGGAGATGCTTACAATGGGCAGGCTATTGGTGAGATTGGTAGCACAGGTTTAGGCACTGGCATTCACCTTCATTATGAGGTTTATAAAGGTGGTAAGGATGGTCCAGCTGTTAATCCTATGCCTTATGTTGGACTACTTTCTATTGGTCGTGAGCTCAGAAGTAGTAGCACTATGACTGCGAAGCTCAATATTAATGATATCAGTTCAACTAATAAAGGTAATCTTAGATCAAGTGGTCTTTTCTATGATTATGATGGGGCTGAAAGAAATGAAAATCAGAATACTCAAGTTGTTATGATGACTCAACCTATTATTGCCAAGCAAACAACCGTTGTCAATAAGACTAAGAAATCTGGTGGAGTTGCTGTCCGTGGCGGTGGAGGTGGTGGCAGCAAGTCATCAGTACAGAATTACAACCAGAATTTGATGGGCTCTTTAGCTTAAATATTGATAAATCTTCGGGCTAGATCAACTCCACTGTTTAGCAAATTAATTGTATTGCTTATTTGATTTACATCAAGTCCATTTCCACCTCCCATGTTACTTTGAAGAGAATTATTGATTCCATTGAAGATATCAATTGAATTAATTCGACCTTGAATATGTCTATCATACGAGAAACCAACAGTTATTGACATAATATTGCTTTCACCATATTGAAGTGGTGTTTCGTAGATATCAGTTGGATATAGACCAATAAAAGAATAATCCATAAACCTTCTGATGTTTAGTGACTTAGCGTCAACGCTTCGGTTGTCATTTTCAAATTTGATAACCTTACATGTGTTATTCTTGTATTCTTCTGGATAGCGAAGTTCTCTATAATAATTTGGATCTCCATTATCTAATATTCCTGATCCACTTGTTATAAATCCAATCCAGTTTTCAAAATATTTGAGAGTTTTATATTCATTGTCACAATAAAATTCAAGCTTTAACTGATCATACTGAAGAGTATGAGCAAATGATTCTTTAACTCCTACGTGGTTATAACTTTCTGTATTTGCTAGACTAGATCCAGGGAGAGTAGCAGCATTACATAGAAGCCCAACATCATTGCTGATAAAAAATGGATCAACACCCCTTGACAATAGATATCCACTCAACTCTGTGTTAATGGTGTTACTAAATCTAAATTGATAATAATTGCTTCTTGCGAGGTTACCAATTAGTGGCTTTACATCTTCTAGCGTAAGTACTCTAGCCATTACTATGCAATCGTTTCTTTTAA
>NYWC01000084.1 GCA_002684935.1 Gammaproteobacteria bacterium | reverse complement strand
AGGGTTAACGAAGTCCTGGTTTTCTGCCAACGTCAGTAACATCTCTTCATCCAGGTCAGAGCGCGGGTAAACAAAAACTGAATAAATTTGTGAGGTATTGGTACCTATCCAGGCCGATAGCTCCTGCAGGTTTTCGAACGGTACGATTTCCGCAACCTCCGCCCGATTGTTGATATCTTCACGCTCGCGAAACGCGAGGATATTCTCAATGAGCTCTTCATCAAGACCGGGCAACAGTTCCAAGGCCTCGCGAGTAGCGAGGTTGAGATTCACGGTCCGATTATTACCGTAAATGGTAAAGGCGGCATCGAGATTCACGCCCTCAAAAAGGTCTGCGAAACCGCGGATATGCAAAACTTCCTCCACCGTGTCCAGCTCAGGGTTATTGCGGGGCGTGTAGCCTGGCTCCAAGGATTGATAATACTCTTCCTCCGCGCCATTTAATCCCTCCAGGTCATTGAGGTCGGTCCAGTCGGTCCAAGCGCTGAGCAGATCTTGCACCTCTTCCGGATCAGCATTCAAGCCACCCAGGCGCTTCTCGATCAGCATCTGCATATTGCGGCGTGGAATTCGATTAAGATTGATTTTGCCGGCATGGTCATAGACTCGCACCACAAAGTCTTCAGACTGCGGATAGTGAAGCGTTAATGGCTTGCCATTAAATCGAAAGCGCGGGTTCCTCACTTCGCCCTCTTCAGTCAGCTCCAATTCCTGATCCACTGGCACGGCCATCATTTCGAGCATGAGTTCCATTTCCGCCTGGTGGAGAGTTCCCATGAGTTCTGCCCAGCTGCCACTAACTTCTTGATTATGGACAACGCTTTGCGCTGACAGCCTTACCTTGCCCGCCATTGCGGTAACCAGCACCGTTAGCAGCACAGCAGTCCATAGCACAATAATGAGAACTGACCCTTTTTCGGCAGATGCGTTTCTAGCAGGCGCTTTTTTTGAGAAATGCTGGTGCATAGTCACAGAGCCCTTTGCCCGGCGGTGTTGGGCTGAATACTTCGGTGCAGGTTGTTGCGGACTCTAGCCAGAACCTCCAGGACTTCCTCATCCTCATCATAAGGCTCCAATCGAACATAGACAGCCAGCGGCAGACTCAAGAGCTCCTCCGCCTCCCATTCCTCGCTCCACAGCCGGTTTTCGTCGAGCTCTTCATACAGGTAGCTAAACTCTATCTGGTAATCCGGGAAGATCAGCATGGGCTCGGCTTCCTGCAGGCGCAGACCTGGGTCGTCGCTAAAAGCGGGCACGAGGGTGAGATAAACCCCTTCGTCTTCCACATTGAACAGTTCCCAGGCGGTGAGCCCAGGCGTGCGTTGGGGAGAGACAGTTGAAACCCAGCCGAGGTAGTCGGACTCGCCGCTGAAAAACAGCTGTCGGGACAGAGTGCCCTTATTGGTGTAACTGTGGGGGAAGGCGCCGTGCAGGGCCCGTTCAATTTGCAGCACCGCGAGGGCTTCATCCAGGCTTTCATCGAGTACATCGGCATTGCGATTCCAATCACCCGCCACGATGAATACGCCAGAGCTCAGTAGACCGAGCAGAAGCGTAGTTAGCGCCAGCGCCAGGATGACCTCCACCAGAGTGAATCCAGATTTGTGATGATTGGTCATTATCGGCTGAACCTATTGGGGTAATTCAAGCTGGATCCAGCGTGTGCCGGAGATGACTTCATCACGATCGGGATCGACGATGTCAAAAGCCTGAAGTTGATGCAGGGTGGATTGGGTTTTCCGCTCTGGCGGCTCTAGCACTTCACCTGTCTCGATGCGATAGGTATCGTGCTCGAGGATTTCCTCTACAGCGCTGAATTCATTTTGCAGCAGGGCGAAATTGGTCGCGGCGCGAATCTCGGTGGCACGGACCAGACTAGCTTCAGAGCGCCAGGTTAGCTGCTTGCTGCCGCCAACCAGCGAGAACAGGCCGCCCAGCACGAAACCCGTGATGGTCAGCGCCACGATGACTTCCAGCAGGGTAAACCCGGTTGCAGCGAGCCTAGATCGCTTCATCAGATTCCTCGCTACTGATGCGTCCGGTGAAAGGGTCAACAACAATCCGGGTTTCCCGTCCATTCTGCGCCAGGATTAAGGTACCTCCGGTACTGCCGCCTTCCGGGTAGAAGGTAAACTCAACGAAGTCTTCAACATCCGTCACGCGCTCGGTGCTGTCTTCAAACTGCAGCGCGATACCTTGACTCTCCCAGATAACTTCCTGAGCAAGGTCTACTGCAAGTTCGTCGCGCGGGTCCCTCGATGATGTGTACAAGCGAGCAGTGCTGGGCAAACCAGTGATCACCGCATTACGCCGGGCATAGTGCAGAATTGAATTAACCTGCCGTAGCTGAACACTGAAGGTGCGGGTATCCATATTACCCACGTTAGGAACTACGAGGATGCTGGCCATAGCGATGATGGTGAACACCAGCAGGATCTCCAGAAGCGTAAATCCCCTCTGGATGCTGGCAGGAAAAGCCTTATGCGGGGAACTAGAGCCCGATATCGGCGTCATCACCTTCGCCGCCTCGTTCCCCGTCAGGGCCATAGGATACCAGCGTGAAACTGCGACCCTCACTCTCGTAAATGTACTCATTACCCCAGGGGTCCATGGGCACTTCGCGCCGAAGGTAAGGTCCATTCCACGCGGCTCGACCGGAGTCATTTTCGATCAGACCTTCCAGGGAATCGGGATACTCACCCACATCCAGTCGATAGGTATCCAGCGCGGCTTCAAGGGAAGAGATTTGCGACAGCGCGGCATCTCGCTGGGCACCAGCCTGTTGATTGAAAATATTAGGCGCCACCATTACCGCCAACATCCCAATGATAGCCATGACAACCAGAATTTCGATTAGGGTGAAACCGAGGTTTGCTGAGAATGCCTGGCCTTGATAACGCTTGGCTTTTTTCATGTTGGGTGTCCTTTGTGCTTTGTTACTCACTCTGTGCTTTTCTGGAAGCCGATGTCGGTCAAATTGAAACTCACTCGCAGACCTGGGGCCTATTGCACATTGAGATCTTCGAACAGCTCAGAAGCCAGTTCGAAACGATCGAGAATATCGGAATATTGTACACCGCCCTCTGCATTAAGGTTGATGATTTCCGGACGCAGCACGATAAACAGCTCGCGCCGTTCTGTGTTGTCTTGCTGATAGGAGAACAGATTTCCGACTCCCGGGATACGATTCAATAACGGCACACCGGTGTTGAGCAGTTCGGTGTCGGTTTGAATCAGGCCGCCAAGTACGATGTTTTCACCGTTGCGCACGACTACCGTGGTGCTGATCTCCTGATTGTTAAAAACCGGGTTGTTGTTCACTCCCGCAGAACTATTATCAACCGAAGACAACACCTGACGGATTATGAGATTGACCACGCCGTCTTCATTAATTTGCGGCGTGATATAAAGCTCAATACCCGTTGGGCGATACTGAATGTTCGTGGTTGAAACACCCCCCGTGCCAATTGATTGACCCGCTTCCACCGGCACTTCTGCGCCAATCTGAATTTCCCCTTCCTGATTATTGCTGACGGTGAGAGAGGGTCGTGCCAACAGACGCACTTCGTTGTTCATGGCGATGGCATCCAGGGTTGCTTCAACCCGAGCCGACCCATCCAAAAAGCCTTTACTGAACATCAAGCCCCCCAGGTTCGGCACAAAGTTGGTTGAAGTCGAAGTGGAAATTGGGGCCAGAGCCGCGTTGTCGGCAATTCGGCTCCAGTCCACACCAAAGCGGGTCTCATCGTTTAGTGTAATTTGTGCGATGACCGCGTTCACCATCACCTGCAGGGGAACTACATCAAGCTGGCTAATGGTGGTCAGGAGCTGACGGTAGTCGCGGGCGGTGCTGCGTATTAACAGACTGTTGGTCGCTTCGTCGGCGACAATATTCACCGACAAATTAGCCGACACCGCGGTGTTTGAAGCGGATGGGGGGGCTCCTGCTGATAGGTTTTCACCACCCAGTACATCATCTCCAGTTTCCGGAAAAAGTTGCAGTGGCTGATTGCCTCTATCATTACCAACCAGCGAGACAACCGGATCATCTTCTTCCTCGAAGACTTCCGATAGGGTTTCGGCGAGCTCCACGGCGAGCAGGTTTCTTACCCGATACATGAAAAGCTGTTCCACCTGCTCCTGACTGTCGGCATCCAGTATCTGCACCCAGCGGGAGATCTCTTCAAATCCACGGGTGGCTGGCGCTGTCACCAACAAGGCATTGATACGCTCGATGCCCTTTACCTGGTAGGACGGGTTTGGACCCTCGATGATCTCCAAAATTTCGGTCAACTCAGTGGCGATTTCACCGGCGTTGGCATTGCTGAGCTGATACAGATGAATGCCCTGATTTGCAAAAGGGTCGGCATCGATCAGCATCAGCAGCTGATTGACGCGCTGCAGATCATATTCAGANCCCGAGATAATCAGCATATTGCTATTGCCCAACTGGCTAACGCCGCCGTTAGGCTCGAGCAAAGGCTGCACTGCCTGAATCACGGCATCGGTGGAGACAAACGTTAGCGGGGTAACCTGCATGATGCGCGCGGCTGNGCCGTCACCTAATGTTCCGGGCGTAGCAATCTCTGCAGTGAGATTGGATACGACACGGCGAGCATTGAAGACATCGCCGGCCTGTTCCAGGATCACGCCAGCATCACGACTCAGCAATCGGATAAGCGGCCAGATATCGTCCCTTTGCAGCGGTCGGTTGGGAGAGGTACGAATGCTGATCTGCCTATCAATGCTGGGGTCGATTACCAGAGTTAAGTCCAGCGCATCTGCCAANTCCTCAAGCACCAGGCGCAGTTCTGCTTGCTCGTAGTTGAGCTCAACCACATCGTCGCCTTCGGTCAACTCTGGTGCTGGAACGTCCTCCCGAAAGCCGCCGTAGTTGGAGGCCTGGCCGTCGCGATTGATGGCATCGATGAGCGCCTGTTGTTCGGCGGCGCTCGCGGCTTCCAGTACCGGAATCGCGGGTGACGGGATGCTCGCAGGGCTCGGCGCTGGAGCCTGGCGCTGGCTGCTGACCGCTTGCGCGCCAGGGGAAGGCTCCCGATCCAGCACCGTACAGGAACTCAGCCCCAGCAACAGCGCCAAACTCAGCATTGGCCGGACTCGATTTGCCGAGATTTGTGGCTGAGTCAGGAATGACAGGCCCAGTAGGCGATGTCTCAGATTCGGGAAGTTCACGTTTTTCTCCAGATTCATGATCAGAACTCCACAGCATTCATGCTGAATACTGCGGACAACATGGTAATAGTGATGCCACCAACGGCAATGGCGAGGAAAATAATGAGTGCGGGCTGCAGGGCCGCTACCAGTGAGGACATCTGGTTGCGCACCTGGGTGTCGAAGGTGACGGCCGACTTCAGCAGAATATCCGCCGTTCGACCCGACTCTTCTCCAACGGCAACCAGCTGATGTAACAGCGTGGGGAACTGGCCAGTTTTTTCCAGGGACAGCCCAAGGCCTGCGCCGCCGCGCACATCTTCCTCGACCTGGTCGAGGCTCGAACCAAGCACCGCGTTGGCAACCACTTCCCTGGCCACGCGCAGCGCGCGAATAAGAGGGATACCTGCCCCCAAAAGTGCGCCAAGCGTACGGGAGAACACCGCACATTCACGGTAGAGAATCAGTGAGCCGAGTATCGGCAGGCTTAACAAGAACCCATCTTTTCTGAGTTTATTAACGGGGTCGTAATCGAGGCGGCGCCAGGCGACTACTGCGACAATCACGGCCACGATAAACAGATAGCCATGGCTCTGCAGAAAAGTACTGAGTGCGAGCAGGAAAGCTGCGGATGGTGGAATGTCGGTGCCGGCATCTTCAAACATTGTTGCAAACTGCGGCACCACAAACACCAATAACAGAAAAACAGAGATCACCCCGGTAATCAAAAGTACGGTCGGGTAAATCATGGCTGAGATTACGGCCTGACGGGTCTGGGCCGAGGTTTCCAGAAACTCGGCAAGATCTGGAAGCAGCTCATGGAGAATGCCGCCCTCTTCGCCTGCCCGCACAATATTCACATACATCTTGTTGAAAACCTGAGGGTGCGACTCCATGGCTTCCGCCAGGCTCCTGCCTTCTTTCACATCCCGCAACAGCTGCAGCACCAGCTCGCGCATGGCAGCGGACTCGGTGATGCCATCGAGCAGACGCAATGCCTTGTCGATAGGCACTCTCGCTTCAACCAAGGTACAAAGCCCGCTGGTGAAGTCCAGCAGATCGGTATTAGAAATTTTCTTGCGACGCAGGCGCGCGGCGCCGGACCTGGTTTGCTGGATCTTTACCGGCGTCAGGTGACGGCCCTGCAGGATTCGCACGGCTTCGCGCTCCGATTCCGCGTTAAGCTGACCGTTTTCAACCTTGCCGGCTTTGTCGAAAGCCTGGTATTTGAAATACAGCGCACTCATAAGGCTTTGGTCACCCTCACGACTTCTTCCGGGGTGGTGATGCCGGCCTTGAGTTTTTCCAGGGCATCCTGCCGCAGGGTACGCATGCCTGCCTTGATCGCCTCGTCGCGAATGATGTTGGCATCAGCGCCAGAAGCAATATGGTGACGAATCTCATCACTCATCATTAGCAGTTCATAGAGCCCCACGCGACCGCGATAACCGGTCTGACCGCAGGCTTCGCAGCCGAGGCCACGCTTTAGCGTCGGGCACTCTTTCGGCTCGATCTGCAACACCGCCAGTTCATCTGTAGTAATAGGTACTTCCTCGGCGCAGTCCGTACACACTCTGCGCACCAGTCGCTGTGCCTGGATTGCAAGCAGGCTGGAACTGATCAGATAGCCTTCTACTCCCATATCCTGCAAACGCATCACCGCGCCTGCCGCATCGTTGGTGTGCAGGGTAGAAAACACCAGGTGTCCCGTAAGCGCCGACTCGATCACAATTTCGGCCGTCTCGTGATCTCGTATCTCACCCACCATAAGTATGTCCGGATCCTGGCGCACGATGGAACGCAGACCAGCGGCAAAACTCAGTCCAATACTGGCATTGGCCTGAATCTGGGTAATGCCGTCCAGCTGATATTCCACCGGATCTTCCACAGTGATGATCTTCTGCTTTTCGCTGTTGATCTTTTCCAGGGTGGCATAAAGCGTTGTGGTCTTGCCGCTGCCGGTAGGGCCCGTTATCAGGATCATGCCGTGGGGCTGCGTGATGACGCTCTGGTAGTTCTGGAGAATTTCCACCGGCATGCCAAGTGCCTGTAGTTCCACTGCGGTATCGCTGCGATCGAGAATTCGCAGCACCACCGACTCGCCGTGGACACCGGGGAGGGTTGATACCCGCATGTCGAGCTGATTACTGCCAATCTGATAGTCGATGCGTCCATCCTGTGGCAGTCGCTTCTCACCGATATCAAGCTTGGCCATCAGTTTCAGTCGGGATGCCACTGCGGTGTGAATCTTCACCGGCAGTTTTTCGATACGGGTCATGATGCCATCAACCCGACAGCGCACATCCAGAGAGTGCTCGTTAGGCTCAAAATGAATGTCACTGGCGCTCAGGTCCAGCGCGCGCGCGAACAGGTGATTAACCAGACGAATAATTGGGGCATCGGAAGCTAGGTCCAGTAGCGCTTCATCATCTTCAAAGCCTGAAACAAAGTCTTCTTCGTCGGAGCCTTCAAGCTGCGGTGACAGTTCTGCACGCCAGTGCTTGAGCAGGCGCCTGACTTCATTGTCGTCAGTGAGTTCAAAGCGGATATGGTCACCGANAATAAATCGAATTTTTGCACGCAGGTCGATGCCGGGCAGCTGATTGCAGAGCAATTTACCGCTGACGGCGAAGTCCTGCGCTGGCGCGATACCCTCTGGCTCAAGCAGCTGACTGAATACTGGTAGCGTCATTGCCTGGGTCGGTGTTTGGGTCGCAGCCTGGGCCATTTCCACTTCGAGCTCAGTCTCGTTCACGACAGCGCTCATTGCTCGTCACCTCCGCGGNNAGNNGAATTCNGCGCGAAGCCAACAACGGTGATTGAGCCACTGTATTGATTGCGACTCCGGTTCAGACTGAAGTCCCGGACCCGCAAGCGTGGCTGTGAGTTTTTCAGCTGCCTGAGAAAGGTGACCGTATTGCTGGCATCGCCGGTGCGAAACGACATCTCCTGGCTAATCATTAACCAGTCATTAGCTTCAACGCTTTCTGCCAAACGCGTTGAGTTCACGCTTAATCCTGAGTCCCGCGCGTGTTGGGACAACTCACGCTGTATACTCGCTTCGATCAAGGGGAGTGTATCGCCGCTAAAAATTTGCGTTTCAATCTGCGCCTGTAGGACCTCAGCATCGATACGCCGTTCGCGCCAGGCCAGGGAGTTTTCTATCAAACGCTCTTCACGCTCTATCGCCAGCAGCACATCCTCGATATCCGCTTCTCGGCCGTCATAAATATTCCCCACNGCTGGCACGACGCGCGTCGCCATGAACATGAGTGTAACCACGGCNGCCAGCAGCAGGATGTTTCTTTCTCTTGAGCTAATTTCCATGCTGGCCTAAGTCTTGTCCTGGAAGTAGCGCACCATGTAGGCTTCAAAGTTCACGGTAGCCAGGCGCAGGTCAATGTAGTAACGGGTGTTGCTGGTTGCACGGGAGAAGACGACTTCGGTAAACATCGGATCCTGCTCAAGTCGCTGCAGTATGGCCTGGGGGTCCGAGCTCGTGCCCTGAATGCGAATAAGCCCCTCTGACAGTTCAAGGGAAGACAGTTGCTCACCTGCCAATACTTCCTGCAATTGAAACATTGCTGTCGCAACGTCCTGGTCAGGAAAATCATTGATCGGGCCCCATCGATTCTCAAAATCTACAACGACGGCCTGGTCTTCGCGCGCCTCTACTGACATGGCGCGGTTTGAATCGAGCCGGGCAGTAGCCATCTGTAGCTCCAGAGTCTGGGTAATAAATGGTGAGGCGGCGACTAACAGTANNCCTGACAAAACGGCTGCCGCTAATTTAAACTGACGCACTCTCTGCGCTTTCCGACTGATGGCCAGTGAACCCGCAGGGAAAAAGGTGTAGGCCGGTTCGATTGAGCGAGAGCCTGTGAGCGTNTAACTGGAAAGCTTATCGGCGCNCTGCATCGCTTCGCTTTCAAACTGAGCCATTTCGGTTTGCCANTGCTCCGCGTATGCNGGNTCTTCNAGCTCGTCATTTTTAATTTGNAACCACTGTTCCAATACGCCCCGGTGGCTGCGCACAAAGGTGATGTGTATGCCGTCGTCGTCCAACAAGTTTTCAGGCTTTGTGTTCTCAGGTAATGCCAGGATCCGGGGAGCGATTGCTGCGAGGGTCAGGCCATATTGCGCGAATGCGTCGAACAAATCAGAAAGCTGATCCGCACGAGTCCAGAGAGCAATGACACGCCCAGTTGGGTTTTCATTTGCGGTGGCCAGAGCCAGTGTGTCGTCACAGGCCGGTAAAATGGATTCCCTTTGCAGCGTGATGGCGGAGCGCAGGTTCGTGCCTGTCATGCCAAGCATATCTTGCTGGGTCGCTGCGAACTCAGAAGGGGCCAAAAATAGCAATAGAGTGCGAGGCGTGTCGGTGCTATTCAGCAACCGCTTTGCCGCTGCTGCGATAGCAGCGACATTGCCAGTCTCCACTTTGATTGGAGCAACACTGGTAGCCTCGAGATTGTTTGTCTCGGCAGCGTTTACCAGTTTTTCGCTCTGACCGGTTTCGAGATGCAGCAGGTCATCGCCAAATACCACAAGGGTATCGGTGACAGCAGCAAGCAGTTCACGGCCTGAATTGCCAAGAACTTTCTCCCTGACTCCTTGCGGAATCAGGGCAATAATCTGATTGATATAGTCCGTCATGCTTTTTAGCCCCGAATTCCCGGTTTTACGGAGGAGGCGCTGAACCCATTCCCTGATTATCGACGCTGGCTGCTCTAGCCCCAGACCATGGAGTACTCAGGGCAGAGGCTAAGGCGTTGAAAAGTTGAGTAATTATTGAGAGTTAAGACTAGGCAAGGGCGAAAATAGTTTTAATCAAGGGCTAATTAAGCTTGCGCCCTGTATCGCCCTCGCAGGCATTATCTTCTGTAGTTGCTTAAAGTGGCAGGGGCCCGTAGAGGAGGTCGGATACAGATAGGGGTAAAGGGCTAGAAGACGCCGGAAGAAGCTAGAAGGGGGTGGTAGAGATTGTAAGGGGCTGGAAGAGACTGAAAACAAAACAGCCCCGACATATCGGGGCTGAACTGGCATGCAATTCAGAGCTGGGGTTTGAACCCTTAGTCACCCGATGAACGAAGGCTCTGAAGTTCTTTTTCTACAAGAAATTCAACAACTTCCAGCATTTCTTCCTGGGTTTGTACATTCTGACCAGTGGTCACAAGGTACTTACCGTTAACAATCATGTTAGGAGTACTGCGAATCTGGTAGTCCTGCATACGCTTTTCGGCCTGATTGACCTTGGTACGGACTGAAAAAGAGTTGAATGCGGTCTCGAATTCATCCTGGCTGACGCCGTATTCAGCGAACAGAGCGGCAATTTGACGCTCATTTTGCAGGCGATTGCCCTGCAGGTTGATTGCGTTAAATACCGGCTCATGAAGCACGTCGACCTTATCCATCGCTTCTGCCGTGTAGTAAACCTGCGCGTGGATCTTCATCAGGTTGTTCCACAGGGCTGGAAATCTAACGACCTCGACGTCGTCACCCTGGGCTTCTTCCCAAGCCGTCAGCAAAGGCTCGAAGCGGAAGCAGTGGGAGCAGCCATACCAGAAGGCTTCCAGCACTTCGACCTTGGAGGCATCATTGGTGTTTACGGGGTTAGGCAGCTCAGTGTAATGGGTGCCAACCACATAGCGCTCGATTTGGGCAAAACTGGAGACAGCCACAGGTAACATGCTGATAATTAACGCGATTTGCAATGTACGTTTGATCATTTTGCGAATCCTTTTAGAGTTCTCGTCCAGATTTAGTAGCGGCCGGGCCGCAAAATCACATATTCATTAACAACTTTTCGGCAAACTAGCATAGCCAACGTGGCCGTGCTATCGACTCGGTTTCACTGCTAGACCAACTGTAGGTGAAAACCCTTCGTATGCAGGTTAGTGCAGCCCCGAGACATAGCTGGCCAGTGCTTCAAGCTCTTTATCAGTAAGACGTTCAACGATACTGCGCATCATGGCGTTGTCATCGTTGGCGCGTTCGCCAGCGCGGAAGGCTTTCAGCTGAATCAGCGTATACTCCGGGTGCTGGCCACCCAGTGAAGGAAACCCAGCGGGGCCATTGCCGTTGCCCCTTGGCGAATGGCAGGCCGAGCAAGCTGCGACCGACAATTCACTGTTACCACCTCGATACAGGGACTCGCCCAATTCCAGAGATTCCGGGTCGGCTCCCTGCAGTGTAGGCTCCTGCGAGGCATACCATGCGGAGATATCGGCGATATCCTCGTCGGATAAACCTGCGGCCATTGCTGCCATGGTGGGATTTACCCGGGCACCGGACTTATAATCCGCCAGCTGTTTCATCAGATAGCTGGCATTCTGACCGGCCAACTTGGGATTTACAGCTAATGCACTGTTGCCGTCAGCCCCATGGCAAGTCGCGCATAGCGCGGACTTCGCCTGACCGGCAGCGGCATCACCCTGGGCAAGACCGATGCTGGCGAATGATGTGGCAAACAACACAGAAACGAAAACTAGGACATATTTCTTCATGGAATTTCCTGAAATAACCTCAAATACTAGATATTGCGTCGGGCAATTTATCCAAGCAGACCTGAGCAGGTTTCTCTACTCGATCCAGAGCAAACAGACTGTCGGTCTCCACACCGCCCAATAAAAATGGACCCGAATTATAGCCTAATTTACGGGTTGACTCCACGCAGCAGATCACCGGAAATACTTGAATTTTGATGAATTTTAACCAGACCCATTTCACTACCAGCGCCGCCAAACTGGCCGGTTGCCCAGCTGACAGCGAGGCCGAGATAGCCTTCGCGGGCCGGTCCAATGCGGGTAAATCCTCAGCGATTAATGCGATTACCGGGCAAACCCGACTGGCGCGCATCAGCAAGACCCCTGGACGCACGCAGCTAATTAACTTCTTCGAGGTCAACGCCGGGCGTTACCTGGTTGATCTGCCGGGCTACGGCTTTGCCAAAGTGCCACTGGCAGTTAAAAATCAATGGCAGCGAGCGTTGGAAAAATATCTCAGGGAGCGCGAGGTGCTGAGCGGCATTGTTGTGCTGTCTGATATTCGCCACCCGATGAAAGAGTTCGATCAGCAAATGGTGGAGTGGTCAGTACAGTCAGATCTGCCGGTGCTGTTACTGCTCACCAAGGCTGACAAGCTCAAGCGGGGAGCCGCGCAGAACACGCTGCTTAAAGTAAGCAAAGCACTACAGGACAAGTCCCAGGTCAGGGTCGAGCTGTTTTCAGCGCAGAAAGGCACCGGGGTAGACAACGCCCGCGAACAACTGTCGCAGTGGCTAACGGTTTAGTGCGCCTGATCCCAGTTGTCGCCCACACCGACATCAACTATCAAAGGCACATCTAGGGCGGCGGCGCTAGCCATTCGAAACTTCACGCCAGCGCTCAACAAATCCACATCTTCTTCTTTTACGTCGAACACAAGTTCGTCGTGAACCTGGAGCACCATGCGTGCGTCGATAGGGTCCTGTTCCAGCCAGTTGGCGATATCGATCATGGCCTGCTTGATGATATCGGCTGCTGACCCCTGCATCGGTGCATTAATGGCCGTGCGCTGCGCCGCCTTGCGGATCATGGCATTGCCTGCGTGTATGTCGGGTAAATAGAGCCGACGGCCAAAAATAGTTTCCACATAGCCCTTTTCATCCGCCTGCGCCTGGGTCTGCTCCATGTAGTCACGAACGCCAGGATATTTATGGAAGTAGCGGTCTACATATTCCTGCGCTTCGCCGCGACTCACATTGAGTTGATTGGCGAGGCCGAAGGCCGACATTCCATAAATCAAACCAAAGTTAATGGCCTTGGCCGAACGTCGCTGCTCGGGGGTAACCTTATCGAGGCTGGTATTGAATACGTCTGCTGCCGTTGCGCGGTGCACATCCTGGTCACTGGAAAATGCGAACAGCAAACCAGCATCCTGTGACAGATGCGCCATGATTCTCAATTCGACCTGAGAGTAATCAGCAGCCAGCAGCTTGTTGCCCTTGCTTGCTACAAATGCCTGGCGGACGCGCCTGCCCTCTGCGGTGCGAATCGGGATGTTCTGCAAGTTAGGGTCAGTAGAGGAGAGTCTGCCGGTTGCCGCCACAGCCTGGTGAAAGGAGGAATGAATTCGTCCGGTATCGGCATTAACTTCAAGTGGGAGTTTGTCTGTGTAAGTAGACTTGAGCTTGTTCAGTGATCGATGCTCAAGGATCAATCGCGGTAACTCATAGTCCTGCGCTAATTCCTGCAGAACTGGCTCTGCGGTTGAAGGTTGGCCGGTCTTGGTTTTTTTAAGAATTGGAAGCTCAAGCTTCTCATAGAAAATACTCTGCAGCTGCTTGGGTGAAGCCAGATTAAATTCTTCACCGGCAATCTCAAATACTGCTGCCTGTAACTTATCCAACTGCTCAGACAGCTGCTCGCTCTGGATACTCAGCACCTCTGCATCCAGGCGAATGCCATTGCGTTCAACCCGCTGCAGGACTTCAATCAAGGGCAGTTCGTAATATCGGTACAGACCAGCGAGATAACCCTCAGCAGACATGTCCTGCTGCAGATTCAACGCCAACCGGTTGATAAAGTCTGCTCTCTGGCAGGCGTAGTCACTGAAATCAGCTATTTTTACCGCGGCTAAGGTGAGCTTGTTCCGGCCCTTGCCGACCAGTGAGCCCAGATCAGCCGGATCAAGATCGAGATAGAATCTTGCGATATCGAATAAGTGGTGTTTTACCGCAACGGAATTCAACACATAGGAAGCGAGCAACACATCCGATTTTAACGGTTGTAGATTAATATCTAAATTCTGTAGCACGTGCCGCTGCGTTTTCAGATCATAGCCAGACTTGGTGACTATCGGATTCTCAAGCACTGGTTTCAGAACGGTCAGTACCTTATTAGCTTCCAGTTGCTGGCCCAAGTCTTCAGTGTGCCCAATAGGAATATAAAATGCCTCACCAAGTTCATGGCTAATGGCAATGCCAATAGCCTGAGCAGACAGAAAGTGGTCGCCCTCAAACTCAACATTAAACGCAAAGCGTTTTGTACTCTGGAGTTGCTCAACCAGTTTATGTAATTCGCTTTCAGTAGTTACACATTGGTACCTGGTTTCCGCTGGTATGACGGAGGCTTTTTCAGCGTCTGTCTCAGCCGTCGAAGGGCCGGCATCGAGGTCGAACTTACCGGAACCGGATACCCCCTTTTCCTCCAGCTCCTTGACCCAGGTTTTGAATTCCATGCTTGAAAACAAATCGTGCAAGGACTCCTGATCTTCTGCTCCATGCACTAATTCAGGTATTTTTACATCCAGCTGAACATCCAGCTTAATAGTTGCCAGCTCGTAGGAGAGCCGCAGCAGGCCGATATTTTCCCGAAGTCGCTCACCTATCTTTCCGCCAATTTTTTCTGCGTTTTCAATAACCCCCTCCATGGAGCCATATTCCAGCAGCCACTTTAGCGCCGTCTTTGGACCAACTCCTGGCACACCTGGTATGTTATCTGCCTTGTCTCCCATAAGTGCTAGGTAATCCACAATAAGGCCAGGACCAATACCGAATTTCTTCTCAACTCCCGGAATGTCCAGTACTTCATTGGTCATGGTGTTCATGAGGGTCACGTGGTCATTGACCAGTTGCGCGAGATCTTTGTCTCCAGTGGAGATCAGGGTTTTTTGCCCGACCGAGGTTGCTTGATCAGCCAGTGTCCCAATGACGTCATCTGCTTCTACACCCGTCACGATGAGTAGGGGCAAACCCATGGCACGAATAATCTCGTGAATCGGCTCGATCTGGCTGCGGAGATCATCCGGCATTGGCGGGCGATGGGCCTTGTACTCATCATAAATATCGCTTCGAAAGGTTTTACCCTTGGCATCAAATACCACGGCAATATTTGCATCTGGGTGACCCTTGATAAGAGCCCTAATCATGTTGATAACCCCTTTTACCGCACCGGTCGGCTGGCCGCGCGTGTTAACCAACGGCGGCAGGGCATGAAAAGCACGAAACAGATAGGACGAGCCATCTACTAGGATGAGTTCTTTG
>NYWC01000083.1 GCA_002684935.1 Gammaproteobacteria bacterium | reverse complement strand
GGTCCCCACCCTTCAAGCGCAGCACTCGTTTTCCTGCGCGGGCAAAATCAACAAGCATCTGGTTGATTTTGCCCTGCTCGACGCTGTGCTCTGAACGTGCCTTGCCCACGTGTATGCGCTCGGCGTCCGGTCGAATGCGTAACATAATTTCGTCCGAGACCAGGCGGTCGTAGAGTACGATGTCAGCCTTATGTATTAGCCTCAGGGCCCGAAGAGTGAGTAGATCCGGGTCTCCTGGACCGGCACCCACCAAGTACACTTCGCCAATAGCATCAATCGCAGTTTTACTAGTCAGGCGCGCTGCCAACTTGTCCCTGCCCTGCTCTAACTGTCCACTATAGACCAGTTCTGGGATCTCGCTATCGAGAACGTCTTCCCAGAATTTTACCCGGTCCTCAAAATTAGTGAGCGACTCCTGCACCGGCTCACGAAACTCCCGCAAAAGTGTGGCCAGTTCAGCCATGCGGGATGGCAGCATGGTTTCATTCAAAGCTTTCACCTGCCGTGTGAGTATTGGGGAGCTCCCAGAGCTGGAGATGGCGATGACTAGGGGTGAGCGGTCGACAACGGCTGGTGTGATGAAGGTGCTGTACTCGGGTTCATCAACCACATTGACCGGGATGTTGAATTCTTTTGCGGCCACACTAACGGCGATATTAGTTTTAATGTCATCGGTGGCCGCTATCGCCAACACGGCGCCAGCTAGCTGGGAGGGTTCGAAAGTACCGATGGTGACAACTGCAGCCTGAGCTTTGCACAGAGACTGCATTTCAGTATTGAGCTGAGGGGCAATTATGTGAAGCTTAGCCTCGGCGCGCGACAGCAGGCGCGCCTTGCGAACAGCGACTTCCCCTCCTCCAACAATGACGCATTTCCTGTCCCTGATATTGAGAAATACCGGCAGGAACTCCATCAGCCGATAATCTCTATTCCATTCATATAGGGCTGAAGCGCTGGTGGTATGTGTACTCTACCCTGCCCGTCCTGGTAATTTTCCAGGACGGCAACCAAGGTGCGACCTACAGCAAGGCCTGACCCATTTACGGTGTGCACGAGTTCTGGTTTACCTGTGGCGGGATTGCGCCATCGCGCCTGCATGCGTCGCGCCTGAAAGTCAGTAAACAGACTACAGGAGGAAATTTCCCGGTAAGTGTTCTGCGATGGCAGCCAGACTTCTAGGTCGAAGGTCTTCACTGAAGAGAAGCCTAGATCGCCACCACAAAGCATTACCTTGCGGTAAGGCAATTCGAGCTTCTGCAATATGACTTCAGCGTGACCGGTCAATTCCTCCAGTGCTGAGCTAGAAGTACCAGGTGTAACTATCTGTACCAGCTCCACCTTCTCGAATTGGTGTTGCCTGATCATACCCCGTGTATCTTTGCCATAGCTGCCTGCTTCACTGCGAAAACANGGCGTATGGCTGGCAAATTTCAGTGGCAGGCTATCGGCCTCCAGTATTTCGTCGCGAACCAGGTTAGTTACGGGAACTTCTGCTGTCGGTATCAGGTAGAACTCGTGATCTCCCTGCAGTTTGAATTGCTCCTCTTCGAACTTGGGAAGCTGACCGGTGCCAAAAAGTGACTCCTGATTAACGATATAGGGTACGTTGAGTTCGGTATAGCCATGCTCGTCGGTATGGGTATTAAGCATGAATTGANTCAGTGCGCGATGGAGTCGGGCAATTTGCCCGCGCATGACGACAAACCGCGAGCCAGTCANCTTGGNGGCAGAGGCAAAATCCAGACCGTTGTCCAACCNCTCTCCCAGTTCAACATGGTCCTTTATCTCGCCGCTGAAAGTTCTTGCNGTGCCCCAGGTACNAATTTCCCGATTGTCTTCCTCGCTATTGCCTTCTGGTACTTCGGTATCAGGTACGTTGGGAATTCCCAACATGTATTCATGCAGCTGTTTCTGGATGGCTGATAATTCTTCTTTCTTGATTTCCAGCTGCTGCTTCATGTCTTCTACTGAGGCTAAAATTTCTGAAATGTCTTCACCAGCCGCTTTCGCTTTGCCGATTTCTTTGGAACGCGAATTGCGCTCGNTCTGCAANGCTTCAGTATCAAGNTGCANGGTTTTGCGCTNTTCCTCTAAAGCTTTCANGCGATGCACGTCCAGTTCAAACTTTTTCTTCTTTAACTGGACAGCAATTTTTTCGGGTTCAGAACGAATCCATTTTGGGTCTAACATGAGAGGTTCCGGGTCAATTCAGGGTCTATTGAAGTTAGAGTACAGCGCGTGCCAATAACATGCCGAAGTAGACGGCAAAGATGCAGATAATCACACTGCTGAGTACGTAAAAAAGAGCGGTATTGTAGTGACCTTGTTGAAACAACAAAAGAGCGTCCAGGGAAAAAGTGGAAAACGTGGTCATGGCGCCGAGAAAACCAATTGCCAGCAGCGGTCTATAGGCTGCTATTAGCTCTGCTTTTTCCATGAACAGGATGAAGAGTGCGCCCATCAAAAAGCTGCCAAACACGTTAACGCTGAATGTTCCTAGCGGAAAAGTTGATCCGTTCAGGTGCTCCATGCTGGTGCTGAGCCAATAACGGATGACAGCGCCAAAAGCACCACCAATAGCTATTGCGACATATATGGGCATGTTCTTCCTCTAGCGTCCACTGAGACTGTTATCGACGATTTCTATACCAGCAGGCGGTTCAAATTCGAACAGTTTGTGTTCGAGCCCCTTATTGCGCCGCTGATTTGAAAACTGCCACAGGGTCTGTTGGCCGTTTTTGTGATCTAGGTGAATAGATTCAAGCTCCTGTTGGAGAAAGCTAATCCGGATTACACGATATACGCTATCTGCATCTAGGGGGTGGAGCTGAAACAGAAACTCGCTGTCATCGGCATCAGGTGTCAGATCGATGCGGTATTCTTCACTCAGCCTGTCTGTGCGGCCACTTAACAGCTGTGCCGCCAGTTCTGAGCGGGTGCTGTCCCAGTCCTCAATCACAACCTGCTCCAGATCGGGTTGGTAATTCCAAAGGGTATTACCGTCGGTCACAACCAGTTCAGGGAATGGATCCAGGGTTTCCCAATAAAATCCATCCGGCCGCAGCAGGTGCATCTGAATCGCGCTCTCTTCCAGCACCGCGCCATCGGATTCCACGATCAGCTGTGTGACAGAGGCACTGAGGGTTTCAATGTCCCGCAGCAGTGTATCCAGTTTTTCGCGAGGCGTTTCCTGCGCAAATAGTGGACCTGGAGTAATATGAAGACTGCAAACGACAGCAAGTGCTGTTAGCAAACTGCGCATGTTAGAGCTCTCGAAACGGATTAATCGCGAGGCGGCGGGGGCGCGATGACTTCCCGCGAACCGTTGCTGCCCATTTCCGACACCACGCCCGCGGATTCCATAGATTCTATCATGCGTGCGGCCCGGTTGTAGCCAATGCGGAGTTTACGCTGCACGGCGGAAATCGAGGCTTTCCGAGATTCGGTCACGAAACGCACCGCCTCATCATACAGGGCATCATCTTCCTCCCCTTCTCCACCAGCACCACCGCCACCTGACATGTCAAAATCTTCTGAACTGATGGTGATGGCATCGATATAAACCGGTTCGCCACGGCGTTTCCAGTCTGCCACAACGCGGTGGACCTCCTCATCACTAACAAAAGCACCGTGGACTCGAGTTGGGACGCCGCCACCTGGGGGCAGGAACAGCATATCCCCGTGCCCCAGCAGCTGCTCAGCACCTCCTTCGCCTAGGATAGTGCGAGAGTCGACTTTGGACTGCACCATGAACGAAAGACGAGTCGGTACATTGGCTTTTATCAGGCCCGTCAGCACATCGACTGAAGGTCGCTGGGTAGCTAGGATCAGGTGAATGCCAGCAGCACGGGCTTTTTGTGCGATTCGAGCGATGAGTTCTTCGACTTTTTTCCCCACGACCATCATCATGTCCGCTAATTCGTCGACGATCACGACAATGCTGGGAAGGGGCTCGAGCTCCGGTGAAGACTGCTCTTCCGACAGCAGCATTGGGTCGGGTTGCCAGAAGGGATCTATGATGGGCCTACCCGTCTTCTTGGCATCGCTGACCTTTTTGTTAAAGCCTGCCAAATTACGAACCCCAAGAGCCGACATCAATTTGTAGCGCCGCTCCATTTCGGCGACGCTCCAGCGCAGACCATTGGCGGCATCTTTCATGTCTGTAATGACAGGTGTCAGTAAATGCGGAATGCCGTCGTACACGCTCAATTCAAGCATCTTGGGGTCGATCATGATCATACGGACCTGCTCAGGGGTAGACTTGAATAACANGCTAAGGATCATGGCGTTAATGCCCACGGACTTACCCGAGCCGGTGGTACCTGCTACTAGCAAGTGCGGCATTTTAGCCAGATCTACAATCACTGGTTTACCGACAATGTCATGCCCCAGAGCCATACTGACTGGGGAGCCAGCGCGATCGAACTCTGNGGAGCTAAGCACCTGGCTCAGCTGAATGATCTCCCGTTTTTCATTGGGGATTTCGATACCTATGACGGTCTTGCCAGGTATAACCTCCACTACGCGAACCGATACCACTGCCAGTGAACGTGCCAAATCCTTGGCGAGATTGGTAATGCGACTGACTTTTACTCCAGGAGCGGGTTGAACCTCGAAACGGGTGATCACCGGCCCTGGGTTGACTGCAGTCACTTCAATTTCAATGCCGAAATCCTTGAGCTTGAGCTCTAGTAACTTGGACATGGCTTCCAGCGATTTCTTTGAAAAACCAGATTCGTTGGTTTCCTGCCAGGCATCCAGTAACCCGATTGCCGGTAGCTCTTTCACAGAGCTAGCCTCAAACAGAGTGCCCTGGCGCTCTTTCTCAACCCGTGGGCTTTTCACAACTTTCTTGGTAACTGCCTTTTGAATGGTTGGTGGAACTCGCTTTTTCTCTTTCTCGATGTGAATGTCCAACACCCTNTTGCGCAANTCCAACCGCTCACGGGTCGCGAGCTCCTGTTTCTTGCTCGCTGCCCACTTACGCGATTTATCAACCANCAGGCTACNGCTGTGCAGCGTCACCGCACCTAGTCGGTCAATCACATCGAGCCACGAAATAGCTGCCGTAATCGTGAGCCCAAATAAAAACACAGCGAAGAGAAACAAGGTGCTGCCTAAGCTGGCCAACAGGGGCACACCAAGGTCAACCGTGATGGAGCCAAGCACACCGCCAGCGATATAGGGATTTCCCTCGCTGACGCTGAAATGCAGCGTGGCGAGCCCGCAAGCTGACAACATCAGCAAAAAGAAACCCAATGCCTTAAATCCGAACATTGCCCCGGAAAACTCAGCGCTCAGCTCTTCTTCGCGAAATGAGGTGCCTACTTTGTAAGCGAGTAGACTCGGGAAGCCATACGCCTGGTAGCCGAACAAATGCAGCAAGACATCNGANAGCCAGGCACCATAGACTCCTCCTGCATTGGCCACATCACCACCACTGCCCGTGGTGGTAAAACCCGGGTCACTGGGGGAATAACTGACCAGCGCAATGATCAGATAGAGAGCCATCAGGAAGTAAACAATGAGCAGCCCCTCGCGTGTCAAACGCTGCATCAGTGAGCTGACTTCTGTCTTGGGGTCGAGTTTTTCCACTACAATATTTTTCAATTTATTCAGACACCTGGGGATAGTTTATACGAAGGATTCGGGATAGGCGATGAGCTGCTTTATTTTCAGCGTAGCTGCTCTGTCCAGCTCGGACTCCCCTTCCTGCCCAAAACCTCTGCCCTAAGCTCGTTAATCCATCCTTAGGTTATCGGGCGCAGGCGCCAGAGTATTAAGACCGAAAAGAGCAAATGAGAGCCGGTCGACATTAACCTAAATTCAACTTGTATTCCGTTTCTGTGCTGCTCATGCAGTCCGCTTCTAGGTAGAATAGTCGCCTAGACTTTAAAACCCGATCGGTAGCCTCAACATTGATTGAAGCCGCCAGCCTCTCAACTACCGAGGAAGCACTCCATGTCAGACGTTCAGCACCATCGCCTCATCATTCTAGGTTCAGGTCCAGCGGGCTATACCGCGGCAGTTTATGCTGCGCGCGCGAATCTGGATCCCGTGCTTATTACCGGTCTCATTCAAGGTGGTCAGTTAACGACTACCACGGACGTTGATAATTGGCCTGGTGATGTCGAGGGTTTACAGGGTCCTGATCTGATGGAAAGAATGAAAAATCATGCGGAGCGCTTTGATACCAATGTTATTTTTGAGCATGTCAATGCAGTAGAGCTAGACCAGAGACCCTTCAAACTGAGTGGCGACTCNGCTACCTATAGCTGTGATGCGTTGATCATTGCCACTGGCGCCTCAGCCCAATACCTCGGGCTTGAATCTGAACAGGCATTCATGGGTAAAGGCGTCAGCGCGTGTGCCACCTGCGATGGTTTTTTCTATCGAAACAAGCCAGTTGCCGTAATTGGAGGCGGCAATACTGCTGTTGAGGAAGCTCTCTACCTGTCAAATATCTGTTCCCATGTCACTCTTGTGCACCGCAGAAATTCTCTGCGTGCCGAAAAGATTCTGCAGAAGAAACTATTTGAGCGAGCTGATGAAGGGAAAGTCACAATGCTGTGGGACCACGTGTTGGACGAGGTTATAGGTGACGATATGGGTGTCACNGGTGCCCGCATTAAACATGCTGCCAGCGGTGAAGCGACTGATCTCACNNTAGATGGCGTATTCATCGCCATTGGTCACGTGCCGAATTCAGAGATATTCAAAGACCAGTTGGAAATGAAAAACGGCTACGTTGTTGTGAATACCGGGCTTGACGGCATGGCAACCCAGACCAGCGTGCCAGGCGTATTCGCGGCTGGAGATATTGCCGACCAGGTTTATCGGCAGGCAGTAACCAGTGCTGGCTTTGGATGCATGGCGGCGCTGGATGCGGAGAAATTTCTTGACGATTGATACGTCAAGTCTGAGAGCGCTGCCCTTATGCCACTAAGCTGATGTCCCTGCCCTGGCTCGAACCCGATGCGGAACCGGCGTTTCCACCCGTCGAAACAGCAATGACGGACCCGGATGGTCTGCTTGCAGCAGGAGGGAAACTTTCTCCAGCTTGGCTGGTGACCGCCTACAGTCAGGGTATCTTTCCCTGGTTCGAAGTGGGGCAACCCGTGCTTTGGTGGTCCCCGGATCCCAGGTTAGTGATATATCCCGAACGCGTAAAGATCTCGCGCAGCATGCGAAAGCTAATCAGGAAACAACCCTATCTGATCACGATGGATAGCAATTTTGCAGCTATTATTCACAGCTGCAAGTCGGAGCGGGATAACGCAACAGGAACCTGGATCACTGATGAAATGCAGGCAGCTTATATCCGGCTTCATGAGTTTGGGCTTGCCCACTCTATTGAGGTGTGGGCCGGTTCGGCAATTGTGGGCGGACTCTATGGGGTAGCTCTGGGTAAGGTTTTCTTCGGCGAATCGATGTTCAGCAGGCAAGCCAATGCCTCTAAGATTGCATTGATTGCCCTGGCGCTACAACTTCAGCGATGGCAGTTTGGCTTGATTGATTGTCAGGTGAGCTCACAGCATTTACTCTCGATGGGTGCGGAAGCAATCAGTCGCCACAATTTTTGCGTTCAGTTGCGGGATCTGGCGGCCCATGATCTCCAGCCAGGTCCATGGAATTTTGATGATGATTTTCAACTAGCTAGCGATGCAATCTAACAACAGAATTATCAGCTCGGTGCGGCTGTTTCGCACCTCGCCTCATCCCTGCAGNTATAAGGAGTCGGAACAGGCCGCCACGGTATTTGTCGANCCTGACCTCGTCATAGACAAGGCTATCAACAGCAAACTCAGTGATTTGGGTTATCGCCGCAGCGGAGCTCACCTGTATCGACCTGACTGTGATTTCTGTCAGGCCTGTATTTCCTGCCGGGTGCCGGTTGCGGAATTTCAATTCAATCGCAGTCAAAGGCGTATTTTACGCCGCAATGAATCTTTACGTGTGGTTGAGAAAAGTGACCTAACTGACTACATTGCCTATGATTTATACCAGCGCTATATAAACCAGAGACACCTGGACGGCGATATGTTTCCGGCTTCACTAGAGCAATACGAAGCGTTTATCAAAACCAANATGNTNGATACGCGCTTCTTCCTATTCTACGAGCAGGAAGAATTACTTGCTGTCAGCGTGGTAGATTTTCTGGAACAGGGACTGTCGGCGGTATACACATTCTTTGATCCCGACCAGGGCCAGCGTTCATTGGGCAACTTTGCCATTCTCTGGCAGATTAAGANGTGTCAGAAATTGGGGCTGCCCTACGTGTTTCTNGGCTACTGGATTAAGGGTTGCGGCAAGATGGAGTACAAGAGCAAGTTTCGGCCCCTTGAGATGCTGATCAACGGGCGTTGGNTGCTGGTGAAGTAAATNGCCTCAAAGAGGCTGCTAGAGCGAGCGTTTTGGTTTTGCGAAACGTCTTGAAATCCGGCACAATACCGCTCCTCAAAATACTATGGAGATCCGATGGCAAAGGAAGATCAAATCGAAATGGAAGGCGAGGTCGTAGATACTCTTCCTAACACTATGTTTCGTGTGAAATTAGAAAATGGACACATCGTAACTGCCCACATTTCAGGCAAGATGCGTAAGAACTATATTCGTATTCTTACCGGTGATCAGGTTCGAGTTGAACTTACCCCGTACGATTTGACTAAGGGTCGTATCACTTACCGAGCCCGCTGATCGAACTTAATCGCTGGACTGGCACCTACTTAACCTAGTTAAGCGCTTTATCTGACTTCTGCTTGCATCCTTTTATCTCAATTTCGATATCCTTATCGGCAGTTACGTAGACATCACCCCCACCCGTCAGCTCACCAAACAGAATATCTTCTGCCAGTGCCTTTTTGAGTTTCTCCTGNATTAGTCTCGCCATTGGGCGTGCACCCATGGATTCGCTGTAGCCATTATCTACGAACCAGTCTTGCGCCGTTGCGTCTACATGCAGCAGCACACCCTTGTCATCCAATTGTACCTGGAGATCCATCAGAAATTTATCCACCACCGTGCGAATAGTTTCCGGGGTCAGTGTGCCAAATTGTATGATGCCATCTAGGCGATTGCGGAATTCCGGAGTGAAGGCTTTCTTGATGACTTCCATGCCGTCGGTCGTGTGATCCTGTTCCGTGAAGCCTATGGAGGCACGAGACATTTCCTGAGCGCCCGCATTGGTGGTCATCACCAGGATGACGTTTCGGAAGTCCGCCTTCCGGCCGTTGTTATCAGTCAGAGTGCCGTGATCCATGACTTGCAGCAGCAGATTGAACACATCAGGGTGGGCCTTTTCGATCTCATCCAGCAGCAGAACGCAATGTGGATTCTTGGCAACCGCCTCGGTCAGCAGCCCGCCCTGGTCAAACCCCACATATCCCGGTGGTGCGCCAATCAGTCGCGANACAGTATGTCTCTCCATGTACTCNGACATGTCGAATCTGAGCAATTCTATACCCATAATCTTGGCGAGTTGGCGACTCACCTCTGTCTTGCCCACACCTGTAGGCCCNGAGAACAGGAAGGATCCAATGGGTTTCTCTTGNTCATTCAAACCGGCACGAGATAGCTTGATCGCGGTCGCCAAGGAGTCGATNGCCTCGTCTTGGCCGAATACAACCATCTTCAGGTTACCTTCCAGGTTTTTCAGCGCATCGATATCTGAACTGGACACGTGCTTCGGCGGTATTTTGGCAATACTAGCCACTACTTTTTCCATGTCTGTGACCTGAATCATTTTTTTACGCTTGCTCTGCGGCAGCAGACGCTGAAAAGCGCCGGCTTCATCAATAACATCAATGGCTTTGTCAGGCATATAGCGATCNTTTATATAACGACCAGCGAGCTCCGAAGCTGCTTTTAATGCACTNTCGCTGTAGCGAAGATTATGGTGTTCCTCGAATCGGGATTTGACCCCTTTGAGAATTTTATAGGTGGTTTCGACATCAGGCTCGTCCACATCAATTTTCTGGAAGCGGCGAGACAGCGCACGGTCTTTCTCGAAGATACCGCGATATTCCTGATAAGTGGTGGAACCGATGCAGCGCAGGTGTCCGGAAGTCANAACCGGCTTCAGCAAATTAGAAGCGTCCATCACGCCACCGGATGCGGCTCCAGCCCCAATAATTGTATGAATCTCATCGATAAATAGAACGGTATGCTCATCCTTTTTTAACTCGGCCAGTAAGGCTTTGAATCGCTTNTCGAAATCGCCTCGATACTTGGTGCCNGCCAATAAGGCCCCCAGATCTAGGGCATAGATANTGCTTTCAGAAAGAACCTCAGGTACTTGTTTTTCCACGATCAGTTTAGCGAGACCTTCCGCCACGGCTGTCTTACCAACGCCGGATTCACCCACCAGCAGGGCGTTATTCTTGCGGCGACGCGACAGCACCTGCACCACACGTGTCACTTCGTCCTCGCGACCGATTAACGGATCAATGCGCCCCGCCTCAGCTTCAGCATTCAGGTTAGTTGCAAAGCTGTCCAGCGGATTGGCGGCGGTTTCACCCTTATGTTCTTCTTCCCGTTGCTCAGGACTGGCGTCATTGCTGCCAGCATGTCCAGGAATCTTGGAAATGCCGTGCGTCATGAAATTCACCACATCGATACGCGCAATGTCTTGTTGCTTCAGAAAATAGACAGCCTGGCTTTCCTGTTCAGAGAAGATGGCCACCAGCACGTTAGCGCCCGTGACTTCGCGCTTGCCAGACGACTGCACGTGAAAAACTGCGCGCTGCAGGACTCGCTGGAAGCCCAGGGTCGGCTGGGTTTCCCGTGAGGATTCCGATTCCGAAATCAGGGGAGTAGTCGCATCCACAAAGTCGATCAGTTCGCCGCGTAATCTGCTCAGGTCACAATCGCANGCCAAGAGCACGTTTGATGCAATCTCATTGTCAAGCAGTGCGAGCAGAAGGTGCTCTACCGTCATGAATTCATGCCGTTTTTTCCGTGCACCTTTAAATGCATGATTGAGTGTAGCTTCTAAATCTTTACTTAACATACTGAATCCAGACTGGGTTAGCTCTTTTGCTCATTACTATCTATCNACTTCTACAGAACANAGAAGCGGTTGTTCACATTCTCGAGAATAATCGTTTACCTGGGCAGCCTTGGATTCTGCTACATCCTTGCTGTACACGCCACAAACCCCTTTTCCCTCTGTATGAACTTTGAGCATGATTTGAGTCGCCTTCTCTATATTCATGTTAAAAAACGACTGCAGAATCTCGACCACGAAATCCATTGGCGTGTAGTCATCATTAATCAGGATGACTTTGTAGAGCGGAGGCTGTTTAAGCTTTGGCTTTTCAGTCGTAGCCGCAAAACCAGTGTCNTGATCACTATCGTCCTCGCCTTGCGAATTGTTTGGCTGCATAGGCAGTTGGTTCATGTCTAAGTTTAATGGATGCTTATCGTGCATACTCATATATGGTGTTTTGCAGCGCGGAGTGGGCGAAACCAACGGCAATTATTTTGCGTCAGATTGCTGTTTAAGAAAAGGACTTTGTCGGTGTTAAACAGNTCGCAGTTAAGCCCTGAGAACACTGAGCTATATGGTCATTAAGTTTAACGTTTCAATGCAGCATCCAGTTTAATTGTCCCTGGACAAAATGTGGGGATTTTGACATTTTGTTGTCCATGGTGTAAGACTCATCTAACGTGGCTGGGNGTCGCGGTAAAATAATTAGAAAAAATAATAACAAGCACGGAGAGTCATATGAGTACCGGGCANGTTAAGTGGTTCAATAATGCCAAAGGATTTGGTTTTATTTTACCCGATGAAGGTGGCGACGATCTTTTCGCTCACTATTCCGCAATCAGCATGGAAGGATATAAAACCCTCAAGGCAGGCCAGCTAGTGTCTTTTGACACAGTTGAGGGCCCCAAAGGACTGCACGCTGCAAATATCAAGCCCGTATCTGAATCGATCGATTCTGATGATCAGGCAATGTCAGCCGCAAGCGCAGTCGATAGCAATGGCGCTCTCACAGATGCTGAAAGCAGTGCGGCTGAAGTAGAGATAGAAAACTCCGGTTAGCGCTCTTGAGATCGGCTTTGTTCAGCCTGCCTCTGGTATTTTTAGCACCAACCGTGTTCCCCTGATGATCGATTGCAGCAGTGATCCACTGGCGGTGTTCCTATGGCCAAAATTATTGTTTTTAATAAACCTTTTGGGGTTCTTTCTCAATTCACCGCCGAAAGTGGTCATGGGACTCTTGCCGACTACATCGATCTGCCNGGGTTCTATCCAGCTGGCCGCTTAGATAAAGATTCAGAAGGCCTCTTATTGCTTACCAATGACGGGCAGTTGCAGCAAGCAATCTCAAACCCACGTTATTACAAGAAGAAGCACTACCTCGTTCAAGTCGAAGGTGTGATTAGCGAAGAGGCAACCAAGCAACTTACGAGAGGCGTTACATTACGAGATGGACAAACGCGACCGGCAACCGCANCTGTGATCGCTGAGCCAGCNCTATGGTCCAGGAATCCTCCTGTGCGCTTTCGGCAGCATATTCCGACGAGTTGGTTGCGACTTCAAATCAGTGAGGGCAGAAATCGCCAGGTAAGGCGGATGACCGCGGCGGTGGGTTTTCCGACGCTACGCCTGGTCCGGGTTCAGATTGATCTCTGGGATTTGCAGAGTCTGCAGCCCGGTCAGTGGCGGCTGGAATCGGCTTAATCTTCAGCCGCCGTGGCTTCAGCTCGTGGCAGCTAGTCTTGCCACCGTTTTAGTGCCTCGCCATCGCTACTGCGACTACTAATCCAATCACTGGAAGTGGCCGAAGATTGCTTTTTCCAGAATGGCGCATGACTCTTCAGATAATCCATGATGAACTCCGCCGCCTCGAAAGCAGCGTGTCTGTGACTACTTGCGGTAGCCACCATAACTATCTGATCGCCCGGATGTAATTCTCCTATTCTGTGTATAATTCTGGCACCGAGTAGTGGCCATCGCGATTCAGCCTGGGCGACAATATTTTGCAGTTTCTTCTCGGTCATTCCCGGGTAATGCTCGAGGTACAGGGTCTTGGTGCTGCCACCCGGCAATGCTTCATCCGCATCGGGCACATAAAACTCCCGCACCAGGCCGGTGAACGTCACAATTGCGCCGGTATCGCCGGCGTCTTCTCGAAGTCGATTATATTCAGCGGCGAGATCGAAATCTGCTTGTTGCACCGTGATCATTGCTAGCCTCCAGTCATTGGTGGAAAGAATGCCACTTCATCATTTTCTACCAAACTTGCAGAGCCATCAGCAACAGTCTGATTTACCGACACTAAAAGTGGCTGGCCGCCCTTGTTAAGCTTCTCGAAATCAGGGTTTTTGGCAGCTAAAAGTGCAACCAGTTTGGCGACGGTATTAATGTCGGCAGGCAGCTCCATGGTTTCTTCACTTTTATTTAGCCGTTCCCTTACGCTAGCGAAATAAAGAATCTTGATCATCGTCTATTCCAGCCCAGTTGCTCGCTGATAATGCCCGCTGAGGCCGCCGCTCTTTTCAAGCAAACAGATCTCGCCGATTATCATGTCCTTGTCTACCGCCTTACACATGTCATAAATCGTGAGTGCACTGACGCTGGCGGCAGTCAGCGCTTCCATCTCCACGCCGGTTTGACCGCTGAGCTTGCAAGTCGCGAAGATGTCAACGCAGTTGCTTTCCTGATCCAGACTCAAGTCAACAGCGACAGAGGACAGCATAAGCGGGTGGCACAATGGTATTAGCTGGCTGCATTGCTTGGCTGCCTGGATGCCGGCAATGCGCGCAATACTCAGCACGTCTCCTTTTTTGTGCCCGCCCTCGGCAATTAGTGCCAGCGTGTCGCAAGCCATAAACACCTTGGCCTGCGCCCTCGCTTCTCGCTGCGTGATGGCTTTGTCGCCTACATCTACCATTCTGGCATTGCCTTCGGCATCAAGATGGGTGAGAGAACTACTCATAATTTTATGTCCAAATTTGAATGCGGGAGATTATCGCTCTTTACCGGCTTCAGCTGAAGTCATCTTTCTAGAACCCGGATTAGCGAAGCGTTACGGAACATTGATAGAATTCTGTTTTGCTAAACATGTATAACCTACCCCACATTACCGTAGCCACCGTCGTATCGATTGAGGAGCGCTTTCTCATGGTCCGGGAGCGTTCGCAAAACAAAATGGTCTACAACCAGCCAGCTGGGCACGTCGAAGTTGGGGAAACGCTGCAGGCTGCCGCCGAGCGGGAAACCCTCGAGGAAACGGGCTGGCAAGTAAAGATCCAATCCTTATTGGGGGTTTATTCCTATCCGCAAAGTGCTAATAGAATCCATTACTTACGGCACTGCTTTATAGCAGCTCCTGAACAACAGCTATATTCGCAGCCACCGGATGCGGACATTGAGAGTGCGCTCTGGTTGACGTTGGAGGAGCTACAGGGCTTGAAAGCGCAGCTCCGAAGCCCTATGGTCTGGCGCGCCCTTGAAGATTATCTTGCCGGCGAGACCTACCCCTTGAGTCTATTCAAATAGTGCGAATACAAAAAATGGAATCAGTTAGCAGCCCACGCAATACGAGGGTTATCGTCGGGATGTCCGGAGGAGTTGATTCATCCGTTTCTGCGTATCTACTGCAGCAGTCGGGTTATGAAGTGTCCGGCTTATTCATGAAAAACTGGGAAGAAGATGATGGCACTGAGTATTGCACTGCGCAGGCAGATCTGACCGATGCCCAAGCAGTTTGTGATAAATTAGGCATTGAGCTACTCACGGCAAATTTTGCTGCAGAGTACTGGGACAACGTGTTCGAGCACTTCCTCGCTGAGTATCGGGCAGGCCGTACACCAAATCCTGATGTGTTGTGCAACCGTGAAATCAAGTTCAAAGCCTTCCTTGATTATGCCAAGGAGTTGGGCGCTGACTTCATTGCCACTGGGCATTATGTGCAGCGCCTCGATTTGGAGGGGAAAACCATTCTCTGTAAAGGCGCAGATACCAACAAAGACCAAACTTACTTTTTGTGTGAAGTTACCGAAGATAATCTTCGCAATACTCTGTTTCCTATTGGCAATATGATGAAGCCCGAGGTAAGAAAGATCGCTGCCAGACTAGATCTGGTAACCTCTGACAAAAAAGATAGTACCGGTATCTGCTTCATCGGTGAGCGCAAGTTCAAAGACTTCCTCGAGACCTATTTGCCTGCCCTGCCGGGCCGCATCCAATCTACCGATGGTGAGGATATTGGCATGCACAGCGGTTTGATGTTTTACACCCGTGGCCAGCGTCAGGGGCTTGGCATCGGCGGCCGGGCCGGGCGTCCGGATGCGCCATGGTTCGTCGTGGCTAAAGACCTCGATAANAACGTATTGATTGTCGGCCAGGGTAATGAAAATAAAGACCTTTTTTCCGCTGAGCTCAAGACGCTGCCTGCTGCCTGGATTAGTGGCAATTCACCAAAAATGCCGCTACCTTGCACCGCGAAAATTCGTTACCGCCAAGCAGATCAGGCCTGCGAGGTCAGTGCGGCTGCAAATGGGGGGCTTGTGGTAAAATTTAGCCATCCGCAGCGGGCCGTAACCCCAGGTCAGTATGTGGTTTTCTATCAGGGTGAGCGCTGTTTGGGAGGCGCCATAATCGATGGCTTTAGCTGAGGANCTCAGTAACTGGGAGCAGCAAACCCTGGCACTGTCTGCAGTTGTCCATGCCGCTCAGCTGGTGCGGGACNTGGCCCATAGCGGTGAAGCGCCAGCTCTGGAGCTAGAAGCATCGGTCAGCCCCCTGCTTGTCCTAAACGCACCCGATGTAGGTGGCATCTATACAAATCTTGCCGGCATGCTGCGTGGCCTGAGCGGATTGGAGGCTTTGTTCGGAAACCAGCGTTCACAATAACATACTGAGGTGCTGCGCTACACGCTCGGTATACTGGTGTTACGAAATAAATTAATGAGTGACAATGAGATGCAGGAAATTCTACATAGACGACTTCAACATATTAGTCCCTTGATTGGCGGCGAAGAGTCGATGATTGAGGATTCCCAAGTCGCCGGGATTTCCACCCAAGAGCGTAGTTTTCAGCAGCTTGCCACGCTCTACCAGGATACAATTAGCACCCTTTCTTACCGCGTCCAGGTGCAGGGAAGGGTGGACTTTCTCAAGGATGAAAAGGTGGCTAACCGAATTAGGGCGTGCCTCCTGGCGGGGATTCGGTCGGCTGTGCTTTGGTATCAACTTGGGGCGCGCCGCTGGCGCCTCGTCGTATACCGCCGGCGCATACAACACACCGCAGCCAACTTAGCTCGCAGGATTGCCTTAACTTCGGAAGGACATGATGTCAGATCAAGCAATTAGCCCACTTTCCTGCCTCTCCCCCCTGGATGGGCGTTACGCCACTAAATGCCGCTCGCTCGCGCTGCTTTGCAGCGAGTACGGATTAATGAGATTCCGGGTTCAGGTTGAGATCAAGTGGCTGCAGCAACTTGCCGCCTGCCCTGAAATCATCGAGGTGCGGCCCTTATCGGTGCAGCAACTGCAGCAGCTGGACGCCATTTACATGGATTTCAGTCTCGAGGATGGGGAGAGAATTAAGGAGATAGAGTCTGAAACTAACCATGATGTCAAAGCGATAGAGTACTTTATCAAAGCACGGCTTGAATCATTGGGCGGCTATGAAGACTGTATCGAATTTGTGCACTTTGCGTGCACATCAGAAGATATCAATAACCTGTCTTATGGCCTGATGCTAGCTGAGACCAGAATGACGGAACTCTTGCCTCTGATGCAGGCGACAGTTTCATATCTGCGGAAACTTGCCCATGACTATGCCGCTCAGCCTTTATTATCGCGCACCCATGGTCAACCAGCCTCACCGACCACAGTTGGCAAGGAATTCGCGAATGTGGTCTTCCGCCTGGAGCGCCAGATTGAAGGGCTCAAGCAAGTGCCCATCTTGGGCAAAAAGAACGGTGCAGTGGGCAACTACAACGCACATCTTTCTGCCTACCCGACTATCGACTGGCCGACATTGAGCCGGAATTTCGTTATTGGACTGGGCTTGGAACATAACCCCTACACCACACAAATTGAGCCCCATGACTATGTTGCCGAGCTATTTGATTCTATTTCGAGATATAATATCGTACTAATTGATTTTGCTAGAGATATTTGGAGCTACATTTCGCTGGGTTATTTCAAGCAGAAGACTGTGGCCGGAGAAGTGGGCTCATCCACCATGCCTCACAAGGTCAATCCTATCGACTTTGAGAATGCGGAGGGCAATCTGGGCCTGGCAAATGCCTTGCTTGGACATATGTCTGCCAAGCTGCCTATTTCCCGCTGGCAGCGAGACCTAACTGACTCTACGGTTTTGCGTAATCTGGGCACTGGGCTGGGCTACAGCGTAATCGCCTATAAGTCTTTAAATAAAGGCATCGGCAAACTGGAACTCAATCGGACAGCCATTGACGCTGACCTTGACGCGTGCTGGGAGATACTTGCTGAGCCAGTGCAGACAGTAATGCGGCGCTACCGCATCGAGCAACCCTATGAGAAGCTGAAGGCACTTACCCGCGGCAAGGGAATTGATCAGGCCACACTAGAGAAGTTTATCAAGAGTTTGGAGATCCCTGATGCTGCCAAGCAAGAGATACTGGCGCTGACGCCACGCAAGTACATCGGTAATGCGGTACAGCAGGCCCTTGATGTTTGAAGCCTTAAATAAGTCCTGAATGCCAAATAAACCCTTCGATTCTGCTCACTTTTTAAGCGAATATTGGCAGAAAAAACCAGTAGTTATACGTGATTTTTTTGATAGTTTCGAAGATTTTGCGGCATTAACTGAATTGCAGCAATTAGCCCAAGAGCCCGCAGTTGAAAGCCGCCTAGTTCGTTGCACTGAAGATTTGGGCTACCAATTACAACAGGGCCCTTTCATGGCAGTTGATCTGCCATCATCGCAGGAAAGCGGTTGGACTCTGCTAATTCAGGCGGCAGAGCTGTGGATACCTGAACTACAGCAGCTCATCGAGCATTTTAACTTTCTCCCTCGCTGGCGTATCGACGATATTATGATGTCGTATGCCGCTTCTGGCGGTGGTGTCGGCCCTCACTTTGATCAGTATGATGTTTTCCTCGTACATGGTGCGGGCCAGCGCCGCTGGCGCCTTGGTCCAAAAATTGCCGTGGATGTGGCTTCCGAGGCACTTCTCACCACCGATTCAGGCCTCAGACTGTTGCGAAAAATGGAAGTAGAGCAAGAGGTTACATTAACTTCTGGAGATGTTCTCTATATACCACCCGGTTATGCTCACTGGGGCGTCGGGGTCACCCCCGGTTTCTGCTATTCAGTGGGGTTCCGCGCACCTTCGCGGGCCGAAATGATTGAAGGGTTCAGCGATCGACTTATGGTGGCAAGTANAGAATCAAACCGGTTCACCGATGTTGATGGCCTGCAAGTGCCTGATAATAGTGAGATTACGCCTGCTCAATGGCAGAATGCTTGGCAATCACTGCATGCCTCATTGGACGACCCTCAGGCGTTTCTGTTGGCCTTTGGATGTTTGGTCACGGCACCAAAATATCCCGAGCTAATTGAGACGCTGGCCGAACCGGTACATGCCGAAGAATTGATGCGCTACCGCGATCAGGGCATCGCCCTGGTGAGAAATCCGGCTTCACGCCTGGTTTTTGCTGTTGATACGCCAGCCGCTGAACCCGTGCTGTTTGTAGATGGAGAGACCTATCCCTGTACTGCAAAATTAGTGCCTGGAATTCGTAAGCTATGCGCTGTAAGTCCAGAAGATACCTTCGAAATCGCAGACCTTTGGGCTCAGGAAGCCGGGCAAGCCTTACTCTGTAAATTGGTCCAGGAAGGCGCACTTTGGCTAGCTGAAGCTGAAGACTAAGCGAAGCCCGCTCGACCAAGTTCCATACTGCGCAGGCCAAATTGCCAATCGGACTTAGAGTCGAAGGCAGCAAAGGCTCAAGTGCCTTGCCGCCATCTCGCTGCGGCACTAGCTCATTGCACTACTTGGCTTGCAGGGTCTGCTTCAAGAATCCGCTACATGGGAGCCTGCCCTACACCTCTTCAACATGATTCAGCGACCGGTTTCGAATCGAATCATAGTGACAGATCGCGAATACTGGCCTTACAAAACTCCTGGCGCAACTCGTCATAACTGGTTACTGACGGAAACTGAGGGAATTCGGCGATTACATTGTCTGGCGCCCTGAACAGAATGCCTGTATCTGCCTCGCTGAGCATGGTGGTGTCATTGTAGGAATCCCCCGCCGCAATCACGCGNAAGTTAAGTCCATGAAACGCATTTACACACTGCCGCTTCGGGTCTTCCTGTCGCAGCTTGTAATCTACGATTGCACCCCTNTCGTCAGCCACAAGACGGTGACAGAACAGGGTTGGGAAGTCTAGCTGGCGCATCAAAGGGTGTGAGAACTCGTAAAAAGTGTCAGATAAAATAATAAGTTGGAAGCGTTCCTTAAGCCAAGCAACGAAGTCTTTGGCGCCCGGCAAAGGTGCCATGGTGGCTATAACCTCCTGTATATCCGGCAAGCCGAGCTTGTGCCTNTCGAGAATAGCGAGCCGCTGCTTCATCAGNACATCATANTCAGGAATATCTCTTGTGGTCGCTTTGAGTTCATCAATGCCGGTTTTTTCNGCAAAACCAATCCATATTTCCGGGATCAGAACGCCTTCCAGATCGAGACAGGCTAATTCCATGTATTGGTAACTCCTTATGGGCGGGACCCGCAATTGTTGGGATGCTGAGGCAGGCTTCCCAGCATTTAGGCANCTGTGAATTTAGCAAATATTGCCGCCTGAAACACCCGTGACCTCATATCTCGATTTTAAGGTCACAAGTTATTGAGTCGTAGCGCGTTACCCAATGTTAGGCGGGGAATACCGATTTTAGACGGCCTATCTCTATAATTTTAAACAAGTTTTTTCACGTGGAACATACTCTGTGTCGCCGTGGAACATTGGCACAAACAGGGTTGAGACTAAACCAAATGTGAGGCCTTGGCATTCAGAACAAGTCTGAGAATTTTTTCTCGCGTCTAGTATCTTCTAAACCCATTACATGTGACTAATTAGCAAAGCCCCGGTTTCGAGCCCTGCGCCCTGACTACTGGTCTTATTCAATATAAAAGCCAGCGTTGTACACATATGGTGATGGAAAATACTGTAGCTCATACGCCATAGCACCATGCGCCTAGCGATCAGGAATTAGCCACTCCATGGGGCACATGTCCTGTGGCAACATGATTGCGAGCCGACTCACAATGCCCTTGCTGGTCATCAAAAAATACATCTGCATCAAAGGCCTGCAAGAATTCNCCCTTTGGAAGNCCGCCCANGAATAAAGACTCGTCGATACGAATGTTCCAGGCCCTTAAGGTGCGCACCACTCGTTCATGGGCTGGGGCAGCGCGTGCCGTTACTAGACATGTACGAATTGGCGAGGCCCCGGCTGGAAACGCCTGCTGAAACTTTTGCAGAGCACCCAGGAATGGCTTGAAAGGGCCTCCTGCCAAGGGTTCGTTCGCAGCTTTGAGTTCATTCTGCGTAAAAGCTTCTAAACCTTCNTCTTTNAATATTTTTTCGGAATCGTCTGANAACAGCACTGCGTCGCCATCGAAGGCTATNTTGAGNNTATCCTTGTCNACATTAGACNTCTGNGAAGGCAGAATGGTAGCCGCCGCNACGCCAAGNTCCAATGCTTGCCTGACATCAGCGCCATCGGAAGAGAGAAAGAGGTGGCTGTTGAAGGCCGGGATATAGCGATAGGGGCTATCTCCACTACAGAACGCGGCGCGCGTGATTCTAAGATTGTAGTACTTGATAGAGTTAAATATTCGCAGGCCTGTATCCGCGCTATTGCGGGATAGCAGGATCACCTCTACTGGTGATTGATCCATGAGCTTATTGAGATTGAGCAGTTTTTCCACAAGATGAAATGCAACACCTGGCTCTAGCGGCTCATCCTCCCGCTCAATTTGGTAAGCCTGATAGGCGTCCAATCCCTCTNTCTCANANACAAAATGACTATCACCNAGNTCAAACAGCGCCCGAGANGAGATGGCNATNACNATAGGATCAATGTNTTCAGCAGTGCCTGTTNTTACTTNCGTCAATGTAGCNTCCGANTGTGGTCTTGNNTTCGNNNTCAGTTTANCAAACTGTTAGGCACTGCGCTGCTCCNCGTCNTGNNNNACAAACCNGNNTNTTCGTCAAATTTATGNGTCAGTTGACNNTAAGNGNCAGNGCTTGCGCAGGNNCACAGCAGNGATCCCAACAGNTTNTAAGTTNGANNGATCTTATNNGTTNGAGCCNGATGAAGATCTGAANCNTGCNGNTAGCNAATTNACTTTCGNTGNNNCTAGCGTCGAGANCCGATCAAAANNGNGCGCTCGGGCAGACNTTCTCAAACAAATAAATTTNCTCCANGACAAGCTAGGTAAGCCNAAGTATCGANGGANAAGTTGTTAAAANCTGANGCTAGANAGCATTCCTTNCGTCAGGNNTTANATTTNATTTTTNGATCTCCTTTCTACACAGCTTAACAAGNGCCTGCACGCNCAGCTGCATTCAGCAGTCTAGCCANTAGCGCGTGAAACAAGCAGGCNTCGCTGCTTCAGCNATCTNGCGNTGTNTNTCCNGCTGTGAATCGTGNTNGNTGCAGTGCAAAATGGACNNGCTANGCTAGGCCCAACAATCTGANTGCAGNAGTTNATTCTATAGAGCCTGACAATTGCCGTGCGCAATTGGAATTCTAGGGAACCGAAATTCANGCAGCTGTTTCAGTGCAAATTGGTTAGCACNAGATNTCATGGAGTTCTGNCCGCTCCTCTNNCTCGTTCTTTNTCGCCTCAGGACTCATTTGTCTCAGNCACAGGTCGATAGCAGGCACCGGTCCCCNNCAAACCACAGTAACCNCCTGGATTTTTAGCCAGATACTGNTGATGATAATCTTCAGCATAATGAAAGAGACCTAGCTCGCTGATCTCAGTCGTTATACNGCNCTTGCCTATATCCTGCAATGCAGACTGNAAGCGGGCGAGGCTGGACTCGGCGACNCNNTCCTGCGTGGAATTCACGGTGTAGATTGCTGAGCGATACTGGGTCCCAACATCACTGCCCTGCCGCATTCCCTGAGTTGGGTCGTGGGCTTCCCAAAAGGCAGCCAAAAGCGTTTCATAGCTGATTATATCAGGGTCAAAGAACACCATGACTACCTCGGTATGACCTGTCCTGCCGCTGCACACATCTTCATAGCTTGGATTGTTCGTTATGCCACCAGCNTAACCCACGGCAGTGCTAAAGACGCCNGATAGTTCCCAGAACANTCGTTCCGCCCCCCAAAAACAGCCAAGGCCAAAGATGGCCCGCTCAAGGTGTTCAGGTACAGGTTCGACAATCGGATTGCCGTTTACGAAATGCGCAGAATTGTATTGGTTTGGATAAGCGCGGTCAGGAAGCGCACTGCTGTCATCGGGCAGTTCCACAGGTCTCTTATTTAATCCAAATAACATACAGTAATTCCCTTAGTTTAATGTGTCAGCTCAACCCGGTTGCCAATTAGTTTGCTCACGCTTGGCCCTTGGAATTGGTTTCGAATAATCGATGCCAATAACTCCATATTCAAATCATTATTAATTGCTTCTCTGGCGCAGCCGCTATCATGACTTGATTGGTAGGCAAGTTGTGGTGTTTCATAGCGCCCAATGTCGGCTGGCCAACCCCTCACCAGTCTGCACAGAGTCTGACCAATGGGTAGGAGCAGCTTCACTGCTTTAATAAATAACAACCACAGTGACCTGATATGCATAAAGAAAATTCAATACGAGCTAGATTTGATATCCCTGCCAGAGCACTTGGCCTCGGACTGTTATTTTTAGGCAGTCTCGCGTGTCATTCTGCACGAGCTGCGGATATCATAGCAACTTCCGGTACACAGACCATGTCTCAACCCGACATTCAGTTTTCCCCAGCACAGGTTCAACAGCAATTGGCTGCAAGCTCAACTGCGATCACCCCTTTTCGCATAAACGTGCCTGATAGTGCGATTGCGGATTTGCGTCAGCGCCTGTCACTTACGCGCCTGCCTGATCAATTGGGTGGGGTCAGTTGGGAATATGGGACCGATCTTGAGTATCTAAAAGCACTGCTGGATTACTGGCGCACTGAATTCAATTGGCGTGAACAGGAAGAGTTACTTAATCAACACAGTCAGTTCAAGACGACAATTGATAATGTAGATTTACATTTTATCCATCAGCGTTCTAGCCACGAAAGCGCGATTCCGNTATTNCTGGTGCACGGCTGGCCAGGTTCAGTAAGTGAATTTAGTAAGCTCATNGGCCCACTTACCGAGCCTACTTCACACGGTGGTAGTGCAGAAGACGCATTTCATGTGATTGCGCCCTCGCTGCCAGGCTTTGGCTTTTCTTCAGCGCCAACAGAACCTGGTTTTGGGCCAGAGCAAATGGCACTGGCTTTGGCCGACCTAATGGAGAGATTGGGTTATGAACAATATGCACTTGCCGGTGGAGACTGGGGGGCGATTATCAATCGGCATCTCGCGAACCATTATCCGGAGCGATTGATCGGATTGCATTCCAACATGGTNCTNGCCANCCCTCCCGCTGATCCGGCGCAGCGNGACGCAGTATCTGAATCTGAAGCTGCTGTTGTTGAAGCCCGNCGTAACTACATGCTTAATGAGGTGGGGTATCAACAAATACAGGGTACTAAACCACAGACTTTAGGTTATGGCTTAAATGACTCGCCGGCCGGTTTGGCGGGCTGGATCGTAGAAAAATTTCACGGNTGGAGCGATTTGCCGGAAGATGAGCCTGGCAATCTGGACAACAACTTTAGCAAAGATGAAATCCTAACCAATATTTCGATTTACTGGTTCACTGGCAGCATTACATCTTCAGCCCGTATTTATTACGAGAACCGAAACTCGCCTCGCATCAAACCCATGTCATATATTAACGTGCCAACAGGCGCGGCAATCTTTCCTGCAGAAATCTATATTCTCCCGCGTGCATGGGTCGAGGCTGCCTATGATCTGCGTCAGTGGACGGTGATGCCCGAAGGCGGACATTTCGCAGCCCTCGAACAACCCCAGAGCTATCTGAAGGACTTGCGCGAATTTTACCGTTTACTGCGCTGATTCCGTTCATACTAATTTAGTTAAAATACAAGGCAAGAGCACTCCATGACTGATACCAGCCACCCTCAACCCTCGGAAATGACAGGCATCCTAGCGTGGATTGAGCGCTCGGGTAACAAACTGCCAGACCCAGTATTCATCTTTCTTTATTGCATTGCCGGTGTTGTGGCTATCAGTATAATCGCGGCCTTGGCCGGAGTCTCAGCGCTGCACCCGACCCTGGTGGACGAGGCCGGAAATGCACTGGTAGTAAGCGCCGAAAGCCTGCTATCAGCGACCAATGTACAGAGACTATTGGTGGAGATGCCGGCTACCTTTGCGGGCTTTCACCCCCTTGGCTACGTGCTGGTGGTGATGCTCGGAGCCGGGGTGGCTGAGCGCTCGGGACTATTCGCCTCTGCCATGAGCAGCGCCGTTTCTCGGGCTCCCAGTCTTTTATTGACGCCCGCAGTCGCCTTCATAGGCATGGTCGGTAATCTCGCAGCTGATGCCGCNTATGTTGTGCTAATTCCTCTTGCAGGGGTTATTTTTGCAGCGGCAGGCAGACACCCTATCGCAGGAATCGCTGCGGCTTTTGCGGGTGTTTCTGGGGGATTTTCCGCCAACATACTGCCCGGGCAATTGGATGCGCTGCTGTTTGGAATTACCGAAGCGGCAGCAGAAACGATTCTGCCCACATGGGATGCCAATATCGCCGGCAACGCCTACTTCATCATTGCCATGACCTTCATGTTTCTACCTGTGATCTGGTATGTCACTGACAAGATCATCGAGCCACGCCTCGCGCCCATTGTTCCCGACAAAGCCGAAAGCGGCGCGGCGAGCGTCATTAAAGATCCGGACACTAGCCTGACACAGGGTGAAATTCAGGGCTTAAAGCGCGCTGGCATGGCCTGTCTTGGCATAGTGGCGCTATGGGTATTNTTGTGTGTGGGACCTGGTACGCCTCTGATCAACGAAGATGCAAACCCGGAGGCGCGTTTAAATCCGCTATATCAGTCTCTGGTTGCAGGATTCTTCATCTTGTTCTTGGCCGCTGGCTGGGCTTACGGATCTGCTTCCGGTTCGATTAACAATCATCGNGATGTCGTGCGAATGATGAGTGAGTCCATGAGTGATTTGTCCTATTACCTGGTGCTGGCCTTCGCGGCAGCTCACTTTGTTGCGATGTTTAACTGGTCAAACCTTGGGCTCATATTTGCGATTAAAGGTGCAGCGGTGCTCGAGGGTTCCAGTCTGCCAGATTCGATACTNCTTGCACTGATCATTTTGTTTGGTGCCTCAATCAATCTATTCATTGGCTCGGCCAGCGCCAAATGGGCCCTGTTAGCACCCGTCCTGGTTCCTATGTTGATGTTATTAGGTCTTAGCCCGGAAATGAGCACAGCAGCCTACCGTGTCGGTGATGGCGCAACAAATATCATCACACCATTAATGCCTTACTTTCCGCTGATCCTGGTGTTTTGTCAGCGTTGGCAAGAAGAATTTGGTCTTGGAAGTCTAGCTGCGACCATGCTGCCTTACTCGATTCTGCTGTTGATCGCGGGAATCGCAATTACCATGGTATGGGTGATACTGGGACTGCCTCTGGGACCAGGTGCTCCAGTGGAATTCAGCATGCAATAGCTATTCGATTGCTGAATCTGACAAATCGATTCAGCCACCGGCAGTGAAGGCCTACGCTGAGTTTCGCGATGCGTTGATATTGCCGAACAGGCTTCTGACGATCATCTTCTCAAAAGTCTGTAATTGCTGAACACTTTTAGGGTCATCCTTTTTCGACAAAGAATGCACTTGGGTTAGCGCATACTGCTGGATCACCAATAGCGGCAACACGATNTTCATTCTCAACTTGATACTNGCCTGGCTGGTAGGATNGTCTTCGAGCAACTCNTGCTGNCCGGAAACTCGTAGGGCCATCTCTCGACTTAATTCGAATTCATCTTTAATGAGTCGCCAAAACTGCCCATACTTTTCATTTTGTTCCATATATGCNGTCAGTTTGAAGATGGTTTTACACATACTCTGCATGCTATTACTTATCATAGCTTCGAAAAATTTGGATTCTTTATATAGCACCCGATAATCCNCCAGCTGNNCCTGNNCTTCCATTTNCTTCAAGGCTGAGCCAAGNCCAAAGTANCCCGGCACATTCTGTTTCAGCTGGCCCCATGCGCCGACGAANGGGATCGCACGCAAGTCCTCAAATTTNAGATCCTCAGNTNGTCCTCGCTTGGCGGGACGGCTGCCGATATTTGATTGCGCGTAGTAGTGCAAGGTNCTCATCTCTTCAAGATAAGGCAGGAACAGTGGATCNGCCTTAAAATTCAGATACTTGTTATGGCTGATTTGCGCGAGTCGATCAATCAGACCGCGTTGCGTGGGAGATAGTTCGCGCTCGAGCCTGTCAAATAAATTGCTTTCCAGTCCCGCCGCCACTAATTGATTGAGGTTNTGCAGTGCAGCCGTTTCAGTCCCATAATANGAGCTAATGGTCTGTCCCTGCACAGTGAGATGTATTTGACCTTTTGAGATATTTTTACCCAAGGCAGCATAAAACTTATAGGTGTTACCGCCACCGCGCGCAGGCGGACCGCCTCTGCCGTCAAAGAATGTAACCTGGATACTATGTTCCCGCGACACTGATGTTATGGCTTCTTTAGCTTTATAAATACCCCAGTTTGCCATCAAATAGCCGCCGTCCTTGGTGCCATCGGAGAATCCNAGCATCACTGTTTGTTGATCAAGCCGACTACGTAAATGACTACGGTAGTGTTGATTTTGGTATAGCACAGTCAAGGCCGCACCAGCACTTTCCAAATCATTAATGCTCTCGAACAATGGCACAATGTCAACAGTCAACTTATCCAGCCAACCGGAGAGCCGAAACAGGGCAATGACGTTTGCGACATCTCGCGCGCCGCGACAGTTGCTTATAATATAGCGGTGGATGCTTAGCGCCCCATTTGCCTGTTGAATTTCTTTAATAAGCTGCATGGATGATAAAGTGTCAGACTCGGTCTCGTCCTGCAGCTGCTCCGGCTTCACCCTAGCATCAATGTTGAGCAACCTGCTTATTTGCGCAGTCTCCGACAGGGATTCGAAGTCTGCTCCTAGTGCATCAGGCACCAGTGTAAGCGCGTTTTTTAAGGCCCTTTCGATGACTCGAGAGTCCTGTCGTATATCCAGGCTGGCAAAATGAAAACCAAACATCCGCACATTCCGCTGGAACGAATTCAGTCNATCCAGGTAAAGACCCTGGTGTTTTTCTTCGACNANCGCGCTGAGGGCGCTAAGACGTTCTAAAAATTCTTCCACTGAACCGAACGCCTGACCAATCGACCCCGTTAGTTCGGCATGGCACAATTTCTCGAGATTTTCCAACTCATCGTAGACGCCCCCAAAACTTAAGCGCCGCTTTAGCTGTCTGAGTTCATTGCGATAACATTCAANAATGATGAATCTCAGCTTCGCCGCGACCTGCCGTGTTTCGNTGCTGGTTACAAAAGGATTCCCATCGCGATCTCCTCCGGGCCAAAAGCCGATACTCAANAATTGNTTGTTGTTCGGTCTAGATCCATTAGTGTACTGCAAGAGACTGTCACTGATCTTGGCAAAGGCTGGATAAAATATATTGCCGAGGTACCAACTGAGCTGCGTCGCTTCTTCGAATGGGGATGGTTTAGTTTTTTTGAAGAACGGGGTATTACCGAGTTGCTGCAACAGGTCACGTACTCGATCCACATCGCTTTGTTCTATNGCGCTTGTCAGATCGGTGATTATGGCTAGCACCTGGCCCGGATAGAATTGGGTTGGGTGGGCTGTAAGAATAACCCGGGCCCCGAAGTGCTCAAGCAAAGACCGTAATTGCTCCTGCTTGCCTTCTACTGCAACTTGTTCAGTCAACAGGCGCAAGCGATTGTGTTCCACGGTGCGATGAATATCCGCATAAGCAGCATCTTCAAGCGCATCTATTAATACCACCTGGCGCTCAACATACTGAATGATCTTAAACAGGAAATTGAGCNGCTGCGTTTCATCAAAGNCTGGCTTATGCGTGGCAAAAAACTGCTGGATAATAGCGGCCGGGCTGAGCCCCTCGTCCAGTCCCTGGTGACAGGCATCCTCGAGTAAAGGCAGCAACAGACCGGTTTGCTCTACAGCATCCAGCGGCAAGGTTAGAAAAAGGCTGTTGTAAAGCTGATATTTGAGCTCAACTTCTTTCTCGTAGCTTTCTCTTGTCGCTTGAAGATCAACCATTCCCTGTCCTGATGCTGGATTGTTTTTAGGTACTTGCTTCGGCGCGTTATGAACAGCGTCTGCTAAGTGAAACTTTATGCCGCTTTAAGTCTCATTCTACCTTGAAAGTTCGCCCTTGCAGACTACCAGATCCTTACAAGAGTATTTAATGTATTGAGTGCGTAGTGGTGAATGAACTTTAAGTGCTGGCGCCATAGTGATTTAATGCTGTTTGCCAAGAGGTGCCTGTGTCAGAAATATTTTCCAAGCCATATTCAAAAGTCAACAGACTGACGGCCGGTCTGCTGATATTACTGCTAACTCCACTCGCTTTCGCCTCCGGTGCAAATATTAACGCCGAGGCAGAGGCTGTCTTCTGGAATATGGTGATTGCGATACTTGTGCTAGGCACCCTGCTGGCCAGCGCCGCTCTGCCGGCGGCGGCATTACGTCAGTGGCCGGGTCGCTGGCGATATTTCGCTGCATTTCCACTCGCCGTGTTGGCGGTCTGGGTCGGGCTGATAGTGGCGGCGAGCCTAGGAGACTCAAACTCTCATCGACTATGGCCATTCGAGTTATTCGCTTGGGCAATGTTTAACATGATTTACATGGTCATTATTATGACGGGTAAGCGCAAACTGGATAAGGCAGATGCCGAAGCCCGTCAGGCAGGTGACGACGCAGCGTAAATGCCGGGCAATTGGCTTTGATCAGGTTTGTTCTTATGCACTGTCCAGAATCGATTTGTCAGCTGCTGCTTTAACTGCTTGCAGATGACATTTGCGCGCTCAACCAGGCCTCAAATCCACCATCGAGGCTGTACGTATCCCTAAATCCCTGTTCAGCAAAATATGCCGCAGCACTCAGGCTGGATATGCCGTGGTAGCACACCACGAGCAGCGGTGCCTCCGGATTAGCTCTGGCCATGTATTCGTCAATATTTGATCCATTTAGCTGGAAGCTATCAGGGATGTGCCCGGCTCTGAAGGATTGGTCATCACGGATATCAACAATCTGAACCAGGTCCTGCTCGGACATTATCTGTGAAGCTTGCTCAACTGAAATGCGCTTGAAATTCACTCTGCTTGACCCTCTTCTAAGCTGCTATTTTCCTCGGCCCAATTTTTTTAGGCCCTAAAGCACCGTGCCGCCAACTATTAAAAAGCCCAGAGTTGCAATGCTCGCCGCGACCAGCGCGTATGGCAACTGGGTGCGTACATGATCGATATGATCTGTTGCGGCCGCCATCGACGAAACGACGGTGGTATCACTGATTGGGGAGGCATGATCTCCAAAAACCGAACCTGATAATACGGCGGCCAGGAACAGCGCCGGCGACAAATCCAGCGACAGGGCTATCTGCATTGACAGTGGGATCATGATGGCAAAAGTACCCCAGCTGGAGCCAATGGAAAACGCGATAAAGCTACTTACCAGAAACAGTAACGGGAGTAGCAAGACATGTGGAATTGCTTCCTGGGTGAGTTGTGCTACATAAGTGCCGGTGCCAAGCAAACTGGCCACATCACCCAAGGTCAGGGCAAACAGGAGGATCATGGCCACAGGCAGGAAACCGCCAGCACCACGAAGAAAAGTATTCATAAGGTCATCTAAGCGTGAGCGTCTTGCCATTAGTACCTGCCCCCATAGACAAGACAGCGCTATCAGTACGGCCCATAGTACTGAAGTGGAGCCAGAGCCTGCGCTAATATCACCATTTCCTGTCACGTAAAGCGAGACCGGCATCGACAACACCATAACGGCGATCGGCACAATCATATAGCGCGCCTTGTCGAAGGCCTCCGCATGCACCTCGCTGCCCAGCAGAGTTGGGTCCACCATCGGAGTCGCGTTTGGCCACAGCAGATCGCCCTTATCGGTGCGATCCTGGGCTGCCTTCATTGGACCGATATGCAGGCCGCGCCAGATAACAAAGGCGGAAAACGCCACCACAGTGAGCGGGTAAAAATTATATGGTACCGCAGAAATAAAAACGCCAATGGGATCTTTTATCTCCGAGGATGCAAGCAACCCAATGACGACTGCACCCCAGGCATTTAAGGGAATTAGAATACAAATAGGTGCCGACGTGGAATCAATTATATAGGCCAGTTTTTCCCGGGCGATCTTGTAGCGGTCAAACAGTGGTCGGGAGATTGATCCGGCCACTAGTAGCGTGATGTTGGATTCAATAAAGACAACTATTCCAGTGCAATAGGCTAGCCATTTCGCTTTCTGGGGGTTATCAACCCAGTTACGAACCTCCAGCAAGTGAATAAATCCCCTCACGCCCCCTACCTTCTCGATCGTGGCAATAAGGCCGCCGATAACCAGCGTGAATACCAGAACCCGCGTGTCGCCGGGGTCAGTGAAAACGTTGATTACCCCATCGATGCCGAACCCAAGGCCGATCAAAGGATTAACGGATTCGAGGATACAAAACCCGATCCATATGCCAATACTTAGGGAGATTATGACCTGGCGCGTGACGATGGCCAGGATAATTGCCAGCACTGGTGGCAATATCGACATCCAGTTGGGTTCATACATGAGTTTGGCTTCCTGACATCTCTAAGCAGCCCGCAGTATAGTGAATTCAGCCAATTACCGGAAATGTGGCCGGCTCCCAAGGGTCTGTTGCGTCTTTATTTGCCCAAACCGTCATCAAAATGGGTGAAATAAATAGTCTGGATGGTCGATATTTGTTATACCTGTTCGTGGCTAGCGGCGCTGGTTTCACAGTTCATGCCCTGGTATTCGAGTCCATTAAATGGATGCCTTTTTAGAGGAGAATCAAACTATGGATCGACGTAAATTTCTCAGCAATATGAGCACCGCAGCCGCTGCTTCCATCGCTGGCGCTACCACCCTCTCAGCCAAGGCTGATGCCCTTGAAGAGGTCATGAGCGATGAGCTGGACAAACGTATTGCAACCCCCTGGATGTGCAGCATAGACCCCACGCCGGAGCCCATTGCAGGCGACAATCGACCGTGGTACCAGCACAACGACCCGCGCCTGCCAGAAATGCCGGAAGAGCCGACACTCAGGGATTTCTTCAAACTCCGTTTTGCCCCTGCCAACCATGTACTGCAGAGCGCGCGCTATGCTCGCGTGAACGGCATGGATGACAAAATTGTGCTGGCTTGTTTGCTGCACGACATTTGTGTCTCCAACCTAATCCGCACAGACCATGGTTATTGGTGTGCCCAGATGGTGAAACCCTATGTGGATGAAGAGATCGCCTGGGCGATTGAGGCCCATCAGGCCCTGCGATTTTTCCCCGATGAGTCCGTGGGCTATGAATATCCAGAGGCGTATATCCGCTATTTCGGTGCCGACTATAAAGTAGAACCCTACATCGAAGAATCCTACAAGCAGGCTAAAAATCACCGTTGGTACATGACTGGACGATTAATCACCCTGAATGATCTCTACTCTTTCGAAGAAGGAGTAGAAGTTGATATCGACGACTTTGAAGATATCATCGGGCGTCACTGGCGACATCCAAAAGGCGGNNTAGGATTCGATGGTAGCCCTGTCGCGCANATGTGGCGTAGNATAATTTGGCCCAATAATTTCCTNTAGCCAANCTTAGCCGAGGGANATTCTNCTAGNGCAGTTTGAATGACTGCNCTTCAGCNAGTTGTAGCTANGTCACCGAAAATTTGGAATATAAANNCCAGATATNTTGGAGCGGGAACACTACTTTTACCGAGTNAGTTTCCANCGGTATGGTNAATTTCGTGGCGCCACTTTCCACNNATCCTGCTAGCTATCATATNGGTAAAGATACGCCTTCNCCTNCNAAAGCATCGCCTCTCAAAAGGGGCNTGTCGCGCTCTATCATTTTAGTCTTTATNTAGATAGTGAGCTTATGACCTGATTTCAACANGCTTATTCTGAACAGGTGCCTCNGAAACTGGATATGGGTGAAAGTTGTATCCGCTNCGAGAAACCTGAGCTNATCTCCNTTGAGCTAAGCGGAGAACTGATTCAGCAGCNCACNGCAGACCAATGGGTTGCATGCTATGACAATAATCGNCCAGCTGGTTNTTAGGTTGATAAATAGCGGTGCCCTCAGCCTTTAAATTTGAAATATAGCCGCCATATTTTNCCTAATTGCTNANTCTGGAGAGTTTCATGAAACGCGTATTTCTCTTTNTGGCCACTAACCTTGCGATTCTGTTGGTGCTTGGCATTGTGCTTAGCATTCTTATGCCAGTGCTTGGGGTGGATTCCTCATCTAACGCCGGCTTGCTCGTCATGTGTGCCGTATTCGGCATGGGCGGGTCTTTTATTTCCTTGTGGATGTCCAAGTGGATGGCCAAGCGCAGTGTGGGCGCCTGTGTGATCGAATCTCCACGTAATCGTGACGAACAGTGGCTAATTGACACCGTTCGGCAGCAGGCAGAGTCAGCCGGTATCGGCATGCCAGAAGTTGCCATTTACGACAGTCCAGAAATCAATGCCTTTGCTACCGGTGCTAATCGCAACAACGCTCTGGTTGCAGTGAGCTCGGGGTTGCTACGTCAAATGACTGCAGATGAAGCCGAGGCCGTGCTGGGTCATGAAATTAGTCATGTTGCCAACGGCGA
>NYWC01000082.1 GCA_002684935.1 Gammaproteobacteria bacterium | reverse complement strand
AAGTTGTAGTCAGGGACATTCAAAACGTCATCCTGCGTTCCGTCTGGGTAAACCACTGAAAATCGCATGGACTTGCCACGAAAATGCATGTGTGGTCGCAGGCCGTGCAGCATAATTTCGTCGTCAAACACATGGCTGGCGCTCATATTGTGCTCAGCAGCACCAGGGCTTTACTGTCGCCGTATTTCGGCAAATCGTGTTGACGACCCTGCTGATCCAACAAGGCAAAATTATCCAGCCTTGGGAACTTTCGTAAGGCGACAGTAGAGTTGAATTGCAGTAAAAATCCCGCGGGAAACATAAGGATTTGGAGGATTAATTTGCGCGGAGGAAGGGCCACTGTAATGCGAATTCGATTCTCAAGAAAGTACCTGATAGCCTCACAAAAACCTGTCTTAGACCGCGCAACTGACTGCAAGCCATTGTTACAACATGCAATTCACAAACTAGTCCACCGCGAGCTCTCGCGATGACCTCATTCCGGCCCAGCGCAAGACTGCCTGAAGGTTGCTTAAGCGGTCCGGTCAGTGTTCCGCTTTGGCACTAATCTTTCTGCCAACACCATAAGAGTCGAAACTTTTAATCAGGGAAAAGCGTCGAAATAGTTCATACATGCACCAGCCAATCCCGAGAACCACAATCAATAGCATCACCCATCGCATTAACGCCGCAAAAAATAAGGCATCCACAACCGGTGCCTGAAAGCTNAACTGCCCAAGCTGTCCCCCTCGATCCACCATCCAGTGCCAGGCACTGTGAGCAAGCAAGGCTGACAGCAGTATTGAGCCAATTCGCTCATCTACCAGATATTTAAACAACAGATTCAGAACCGGTATCACCAGCAACAGNACCATTAGCTGCCCAAGCTCCACGCCAACGTTGAAGGCCAGNAGGGAAGAGAACAGGTGGCCTCCGGCAAACTGCAGTGTCTCACTGAACAGAAAGGAAAAACCAAAGCCGTGGATTAAGCCNAAACCAAAGGTTACCACCCAGCGGTGCTCCAACTTGGCACCTACAATATTTTCAAAAGCCATATAGANTATAGAGAGTGCAATTAGCGTTTCAATAAGTGGCGGGAACCAAAGCACATCCGGTGCCATNCCGAATGCTGAACTAATCAAGGTTATTGAATGAGCAATTGTAAACGANGTAATTACCGGGATAAGACTACGTATNCTGCGCAATGGAATCACGAGACAGAACAGAAACAAGAGATGGTCGATGCCTTCAAGGATGTGCAGAAAGCCCATTTCGATAAAGCGCAGCGCAGCCTGATGCCATCTCGGATCCAGCTCCACCAGACCAGGATTGCCAACGTAGTTGAAAACCCTTTCCGCTCCATTAGGGACTAAGAATCGCAATACCGTGGTNGTTTCTTCTGACAGAGTTCCCAATTCTGGGCTCACAGAGAATTGTGAGCTCTCAGACTGAATTGGGTAAGTAACCAAAATATCAAGCACGCCTTGGCGCCAAAACAANTTCACACTGTCGTCCAGCGGCGGCGACATGATNTTTTCCATGGCCGTTTCATAATTTATAAAGGTGCGGTTCGACGGCAATGACACCCGGGTTGTCACAAGCTCCTTCTCAGCTAGCTCAACCCCATCTTCATAGAAGTGCATAGATTCAGTGATGTAGACGCGGGCCGCATCTTCCTGGGCGTCTTCAGACTCCGAGATTCTCAGATAACCCGGCCCGCGCAGCGGAAATACCACTTCGCTTAGCGCTTCCATCGGCACTCTCAGCAGGACTGTGAGCTGATNTCCCTGAGGCTTGACGAATGAAAATACGGTGACGCGAGAGGGAATATCATGGGCTTGAACCGCCAGCGGCCAGCTGAAAATGGCTGAAAACAGCAGTAAAGCGCTGACAAGGCGCCGGAAGGGAATCATAACGTGACCTCTGGAAATACCGTTTCTGTGCTGATTATTGATCTGATCTTTAGTTATTTCTGAATATTTTTTTCTTGTTTTACAGCAACTTATGCCGAAATAAGCAGTGCAGGATAAAGTGCTACCCGGAGGGATGCAACCACATCGGAAACCGCTGTTACAAATTCTTACAAGTGGTCTTCGGATAAAAACGGCTGCGAGTATACTGCTTGGTGTTTAGTCAGTATACTCGGGACTTGCTCTGAGTGTTGACTGCCTAGAGAGGGCGGATAGAGGAGAATAAAAATGATAAACAAGAAACTGGCGATAGGTTCATTTCTGGCAGCAGCTTTGGTTGCACTGGGAATAGGTCAATCAAAGCTACAAGAACCCACCATTGCCGCAAGCAATGACACCATGGCACCGGCCTTCCAGGTCGACCCGCTTTGGCCAAAACCCCTGCCAAATCATTGGATTACCGGCAACACCATTGGTGTTGACGTGGACGACAGGGACCACATCTTTACGGTTCACAGAAANACAGAAAACATGTTCGGCGGACGCACCGAAATCGGTNTGGCACTGGGCGTGGCTGAATGCTGCACACCGGCACCTCCTATCCTCGAGTATGATATCGANGGCAACCTGATCAATGCTTGGGGCGGNCCGGTAGAAGGTGCTCCTTATCAGTGGCCAGAATCCAACCACGGTATAGAAGTCGCTGCGAATGGCGATGTTTGGATCGGTGGTAATGGCGGGCCTGACTCGCACGTGTTGGTATTCTCCCGCGACGGTGANTACATCCGCACTGTGGGTGTTCCTGGCGAAGAGTTCGACAGCAACAGCACCACTGCCTTNGGTCGAGTCGCAGAAATTGCTATCGACGAAGAAGCGGGCGAAGCCTACTTCGCTGACGGTTATGTNAACAAGCGAGTGGCCGTAGTCGATGTTGCAACCGGCGCCTTCAAGCGCTACTGGGGCGCCTACGGCAGCAGCACCGTCGATGACGATGCCGATGACACTTATACTCCCGGCGAGCCTGGTCCTGACGTTTTCCGCGGCCCGGTTCACTGCGCTGAGCCTTCAAATGACGGCCTGATTTACGTGTGTGACCGGGGCGCTGACCGCGTGCAGGTTTTCCGCCCAGACGGCACATTCGTTAGCGAGCACATCTACAACCCAGCTACTCTGGCACAGGGTTCTACCTGGGACATCGCGTTCTCGCCAGACGAAGACCAGGAGTTCATCTACTTGGCCGACGGTCAAAACTTCAAGATCTCCATTATTGATCGCGAGTCAATGGAAGTCCTGTATACCTTCGGTGATGGTGGCCGCCAGCCTGGTCTCTTCTATGCACCACACAGCATAGCAACTGACTCAGAAGGCAATATTTACACCACCGAAACTTACGAAGGTAAGCGTGTACAGAAGTTCCTCTACCAGGGCATGCGTCCAGTCACGGTGCGTGATCGCGCGCCAACCTGGCCTGCTTCTGAACTGTAAGCACAGCTAGAGCATCACCGAAAAGCCCGGCCTTCCAGAAAAAGTGCCGGGCTTTTTTTGCGCTTAAAAAACTTAAGAGAATCGCCAGATAGGGATACCTTGCACTTCTGTCTAGTAGTTTCATCATCACAACAACAAGGAAACCACTATGGGAATCAGCCGCAAAAATGCAGGCATATCTGCCGCTTTAGCCACCCTCTTTTTCAGCCTTCTGGGCGGCCAGCATGTCCTGCAGGAAAACGCCCGGGCCGGAAGCAACGATCGTCTCATCCCCAATTTTGAAGTCGACCCGTTTTGGCCCCAACCTTTGCCAAACAAGTGGATACTGGGTCGCACCATAGGCATTGCGGTAGACGATCGCGATCATCTGTTTGTGGTGCACCGTGACCAGGACAGCATGTTCATGAACCAGGCTCTGGGCCTGGACCGAGGCAGGGCAGAATGCTGCTCTGCCGCTCCCCCCATCTTGGAATTCGATCCATCAGGGAATCTGATCAATGCCTGGGGAGGACCCGGTGAGGGCTACACCTGGCCGACCTCAAATCACGGGATAGAAGTGGCGCCAGATGGCAATATCTGGATTGGGGGCAATGGCTCCGGTGATTCACATGTCCTAGTTTTTACTCGCGATGGTCACTTCGTCAGGGAGATCGGTATCCCTGGAGAGGCAACGGACAGCCTTAGCACTGTCTCATTTGGTAGGGTAGCCGAGATTGCTATCGACAAGACTGTCGGAGAAGCCTATTTCGCCGATGGCTACGGCAACAAGCGTGTTGCAGTAGTCGACGTGGCGACAGGTGCTTTCAAGCGCTTCTGGGGAGCCTACGGCAATGAACCAATCGATGAACGTGTCACCTATGACCCTTTTGAGCCACTCCCAAAGCAATTCGTTGGCCCAGTACACTGCGCCGAACCATCCAATGATGGCCTGATCTACGTCTGTGACAGGGGCGCCGATCGTATCCAGGTGTTTCGAACCGATGGTACTTTCGTAAAAGAAGGACAGGTGGCCCCTCTAACCTTAGCCGGATCTACCTGGGACATCAGTTTCTCGCCAGATGAAGGACAGGAGTTTATTTATGTCGCAGATGGTGGCAATTTCAACATCCATATTCTCGACCGCGACACGCTTGAGGTGTTGGCCGAGTTTGGTGAAGGCGGCAGGCAACCCGGTTTGTTTTTTGCGCCCCATAGCATTGTCACAGATTCGGACGGCAATATTTATACAACAGAAACCTATGAGGGCAAACGCGTGCAGAAGTTTATAAACCGCGGTATGCGTCCGATTACCGAGCACAGACCCGGCGCCCCCTGGCCCGATTCTGTGCTTAATTAGGCTCTGTTTGCGCAGAGGCGTCAAGCTTTCATAAAGGTCGAGTGTTCGACTCTTACGACAAGCGGTACGGCTGTCACTTGAACCACTTACTGCGCTCATTTATGCTAAAAATTATCGGAATAACTGCAACTCAAGGGAACCCTATGACCAAGCTCCGACTCGCAACCTTCTCCAGTCTGGCCACCCTCCTCCTGTGGGCCTCTGTTGGCGTGGCCGCTGAGGACATCATTGTTGATTTCACTTACGAGCGCAACGTCAATATTGGCACTGTTGTACCCACCCTAAAATTGCCGTTTTTCCAAGATGAAAGAGGCATGAATGATCCAAACCTGATTACTGCCGATTATCGCGCCCAGAATCCTTTAGCAGAGATCATGCGCGATGCTTTTATTATGGGCTTCAGCAAAGGTGGCGTGGAGTTTGTTGAAAGCGGTGAAGACATGCAAATCGTTGGCACCCTGATCAGCTCCGAGCTGGAGAGTATGGATAGAAGCGGGGTCCCTTCCCTGCGACTCACTATCCGCACCCGAATCGAACTAAAAAGCGGTGGCCGCACCATTTGGGAGAATACGCTGTTTGGACGGGGAACCGTGGCAGAGGAAGAAGGTATTGCCGCCGCGGTCAATGCCTCATTAGAGAGGACAGTGCGAGAGTTGCTGCGCGACGACTATTTCCTGATCGAAGTGCAGTAGCCTACCAGCATTTTCAGGCACTGCAGCCCAACGCCGAGTACAACGACAGATCTAGGCGGCTCTTGCCGTCCGGAAANAGCTCGAGTCCCGTGAGCCTCTCAATTTCCTCCAAAGAGCTGCGCAAATCGCAGTGATGCACATGTACAGCCGTGTCTTGAAAGAAAAGAAAGGCTGCGGCCTTGCCCTCACGAGTCAAAACCACTTTGAAGAATCCATCGGGAATGCGGTGCTGTTTATCTGTGTCCAGTGTCCTAGGTTCCGCTTCAGGATAAAACACTGGACCCGTAACCACATAAACCGCAGCTTCCCTGTTCACCAGATTACGCACGGCCCAATCCAAGCCGTACCAGGCACCCTGACTTAAGCTACTTGTGCGCACCACAGCATTGGTCGAATAGTTGACCTCAGACCAGTATGGTGTTGCCGCAAAACTNACCAGCGGCGCATATTGAGCCCTCACCAGCCCTTGTTCCTGAATGGCAAAAAAATCNGCTATCTCCAGNGTATCCGCAACGAAGTCATCAGCCACCAGCTCTCGTGACAAGCTGGATGCAATGCCTATGGATCCGGCCGTGACCTGGTAGGCAACCCAGTCAGCCGTTTTGGTTGTCGTATTGAAGGAAAGCGTGTATACGGATCGCACCAGTGTGTGATTACTTGGCGCGGCTCCTTTTGGGCAGCCTAGCAGACAATGACCAAATCTGTAGACCTGGGATTGAAGAGGTTGCGTAAATAACAATGCCATNGCTGTCAGTGCCATCAAACAGCCAAGATTTTTCGGTCGCGAGCGATCCCGGCANGCANNGAATCTGGCAGCTGACTGTTTCATCGTTCGCAACGCAAACCTCTCAATCTATTGGATCGTGATTCTCACGAAATTTGTGTGAGAATTCGGGGGCAGAATATCAAGACAGCGTCTATCTTGGTACTTGGATAAATTCTTTGCGCCCGGGTTTCTCTGTCAGCTGAAAATGGCAAGCAAGCATTCTGTCTGGCGCTAGGGGCATGAAAATGCCTGAGATGAATGGCCTGACCGTTCTTGCGGAGGTCCTAAACGCGGACATCAACTAGNCATCAAGGGCGTTGATACTCTGACGTGAGCATGGTCATCATGTTCAGATATTCCAAATTATGACGGGAATTAGCACCAATAATCGCGCGATATTGCTCACAACTTGTTAACCAAATTCTATAGCACGCGTCTAAACCAATGCATGCTTGTGACAAAAAAGAGGCACTTACCCTGACCTGAAATGTCGATAGCCTGTAAATTGNAGACCCTTAAGACGCGGCAAAAGCAAAATCATGGCAAAAACTCCTGCTCAATTATTCAAATTTCCTAATTTTTTAATTATCAGGAAGCCAAAGGCTGATGCCCTGACTACTATCGCACAAGTTTTGACACTAAGTTAAATTCGAAGAGCTATGAGGAGAGCAAAATGCTTAGAATCTCATCACTTGCCAGAGTAGTAGCAGCTAGCACGCTTTCAGCCTTTGTCGGGCTGTCATCTTACGCTGCAGAGCGCGTCAGTGACTTTTCATTGGTTGATCACAATGGCAAATTTTTCCAACTGAGCCGTCAATCAAATTTTGATGCCATTGTAATGCTGGCACACGAAGACAGCCGGGACGTGCGTCGCGCGGCTTCTGAGCTGGCAGAGCTGACAGAGCAGTTTGCTGGTCAAAACGTAGGNTTCTATCTGATTGANTCCACCGGCGTAAGTGACAAAGTAGNCATGAGTAAAGTCGCTGAGGACGCTGACTTCGAGCTGCCGATCCTGATGGATGAGAGCCAGCTTGTCGCTGCTGAGCTGGGCATTAGCCGCGCCACTGACGTGGTTATTCTGGATCCCGAAGCTAAAGAAGTCGTTTTCCGCGGCGCCCTCAACGACCGTTGGGCNGAAGGCAGCCGAGCACGACGCGCTTCAAAGCACTATGCAGCCGATGCATTGACTGCTTTCCTTGCGGGTGAAGAAATTACCGNTGAGCAGCTTGCTTCAAAGGGCAACCTCATCGCTTTCGGTACAACCGANTCGGTCTCTTACGCGAATGACATTGTTCCTATCCTTAAAGAGCGCTGCGTGAGCTGTCACATGGAAGGCGGTATCGCGCCTTTCGCGATGACCAGCCACCAGATGGTTCAGGGCTGGTCTCCAATGATTCGTGAAGTGCTCTACACCAAGCGCATGCCACCTGGTCAAATTGACGATGCCTACGTGCATGATTTCCGCGATGTCGCGCATATCACCGTCGAAGAAACCCAGCAGCTAGTTGCCTGGATCGAAGATGGTGCCAAGAACACTGACGATTCAGACCCCTTGGCTGAATACTCACCAGAATGGGTGAAGTGGGCCTACGGCGAGCCNGACATGNTAGTCGATGTNCCACCTCAAACGATTCCTGCCACTGGCGTTCAGGATTACCGCAACATCATAGTTCCANTGGAACTCGACGAAGACGTCTGGGTCAAAGCGGTTGAATTTGAAGCTGGCGACCCTACAGTTCTTCACCATATCATCGCGTTTGCCTACGGTCCTGATGGCGTAAACCAATTCGAAATTCTGAATCAGGGTATCGGCCTTGGCGCTTACGCTCCAGGTAACGAAGTGAATACCTACCCCGAAAATTCTGGCTTCCCACTCCGGGCAGGTGGCGGTCTAATGCTGCAGCTTCACTACACCACTTCTGGTCGTGAAACTACGGACGCATCAGAAATCGCCCTTTACCTCTGGGACGAAGAGCCTGAACGTCAGGTCCTCGGTGGTTCCGCTGCGGAGCTTAACATCGATGTTCCACCATTCGCTCAGCGTCATGAGATGGTCGCTACAGCGAAGTTCCGCAAGGATTCCTACTTGACCATGCTCGGACCACACATGCACTACCGTGGTTACGATGCCAACTTCAAGCTGCTCTATCCAGACGGTCGCGAAGAAGAAGTCTTGAATGTCCCTAACTACCAGTTCAACTGGCAAAAAGTTTATGACTTCAAAGAGCCCAAGTTCGTCCCGGCAGGTACGGAAATGGTATTTACAGGCACGTTTGATAACTCCGAACATAATCCAGCAAATCCAGATCCGTCACAGACTCTGTCATGGGGGGAACAAACCTGGCAAGAAATGTTCTTCGGTTTCTACCGCTACGTTGAAGCAGGTACTGAAGGCGGAGAATAAAACCTAGCAAGAGGTATTATTCGAAAAGCCTGGTCGCAGGATGCGACCGGGCTTTTTTTGTTTGCGGAAAGTTGCATCCATGCACCTTTCCTCAGTCACCTTTTTAGCGCTGGCAGAATTGCGCGCAATCCCTTTTCCTAAAACGGCTCGCATTTGCCTTGTAAATGTCGCCACTCATGGCTCACTCAAAGCAGTTGTACCCGTCGAATTTTCGAAAAAGCGCGTAAGCCTTCAGGCGACTGAGGAGGCGCGCGAAACGGGAGAAGAATCATGCAGTACTCAGCACCAGCTACATGTCTTATCAATAGAATTGAGTTTGGAGCCAAGGGCTTCATGCGGGAGTGTGTAAGGGAGATGTCTAATTTCGGCTACCGGATAGGTCCAGCTATCCAACGCCATACAAAATTTTAGTCACAATCTGTCGATTGTAATTCTGAGATACCACTCCAATTGAAGACATTGAACAGGGGCTTATCTCAGCGACCGTAGCCCGCAGGGATGGTTCCACGGCGTTTCGCGTGCGTAAGCACGTGTTCAATGTCTGGCACTAGGCTAACAGTCTGCAACCCCTCACAGCAGGAAAAGAATAGAGCGATAGAATCTGTCAGTTTGCAGGCTGGATGGCTATGATAGACTCAGGTTTTCAAGACTGTGCCGGAACACGTAACACGCCATGAGAAAGACTACCGCCGCGCTGCTCGGGATTCTGAGCTTTTCATCATTTGCTGACACCACCCTATATACCAACATCAACGGTTATACGCTCAACGGCGACTATGAGCTGCTGCGCTTCAATGCGATTCAATTCACCGATGATCGAGTTGATGCGATATTTGGTGAGGGTGAAGAGCTGCCTGACGATGCCAATGAAGTCATCGACGGTGGCGGGCAGACTATGATTCCCGGTCTAGTGGATGCCCATGGCCACGTGCTGACATACGGGTTGGGACTGCTGCGGGTGGATCTCGTCGGTGCCACAACAGAGGCCGAAGCCGCGCAGCGAGTACTGGATTTCGCCGCGGAAAATACCGAACTGGAGTGGGTGCAGGGACGTGGGTGGAACCAGGTGCTTTGGGATAGTAATGAATTTCCAACAGCGGCAAGCCTTGACGCCTTGGTTAGCGATCGGCCCGTATGGCTGACCCGTGTTGACGGTCACGCTGCCTGGGCCAATACCATGGCCATGGAGTTAGCTGGATTCGATCAGGACACAGAGAACCCGGTGGGCGGTCAAATAATCCGCGACGAGAATGGTAATGCGACTGGCGTGTTTGTAGACACGGCAATGTCGTATATTCGGGAACAGATTCCGGACACAAGCTTCGAGGAACAGAAAGTAGCTCTCACCGCTGCGATGAAGTCACTAGCGGCCTATGGCATAACCAGCGTGCATGATGCTGGCATTGGTAGCAGCACCATTTCAGCTTACAAGGAACTGGTGGCAGAGGCGCCCCTACCGATTCGCGTATATGCCATGATCGCTGCGTCAGATCCTCTCTACCAGGATCGCCTCGACGAAGGCTTCTTTCAGACCGACGATTTGACCTTCGCTATTGAGAGCGTAAAAGTCGTCGCCGACGGTGCACTGGGCAGTCGCGGCGCCGCGCTGATTGAAGACTATCATGATGATCCGGGCAACCGTGGTCTGCTGCGTTATAACGATGAGCGTCTGGAGTTCTTGATGCGTGCAGCGATGAACGCTGGCTTCCAGGTGAACACCCATGCCATCGGCGATGACGCCAACATGCGCGTCTTGGACAACTATGAGCAGCTTATTCTTGAAACTAATTCCAGGGACAGGCGGCACCGGGTAGAACATGCCCAGATCCTGCGCTACGAAGATATCCTGCGCTTCGCCGANCTGGGGGTCGTTCCCTCTATGCAGGCNACCCACGCNACCAGTGACAAGAACATGGCTGAAGACCGGCTCGGACCAGTTCGAATTCAGGGAGCCTATGCCTGGCGTAAACTGCTGGAAACAGGCGCGCGCATAGCCAACGGTTCAGATTTTCCGGTGGAGCATCCCAACCCCTTTTATGGGCTGCATGCCTCGGTCACCCGACAGGATCAGCAAAACGAGCCACCGGGCGGCTGGTACTCGGAAGAAAATATGTCGCTGGTAGAAGCGCTAGCCAGCTTTACGATTGATGCAGCCTATGCCGGACATCAGGAAGGTGAATTGGGTTCGCTGGAACCAGGCAAGAAGGCTGACTTCATAATTCTGGACCGAGATATTTTCGCGGTTTCGCCCACTGAACTTTGGCAGACACGGGTATACGAGACCTGGGTCAATGGCGTAAAAATAACTGATTACGACAATTAATACCTATACNGGAGTGTGTGATGAAAAAGAAAGCCATTCAGCTAAGAAATGCACTGATCATTGGCTTGTTGAGCAGCTTCCTGTTTGTCTGCAGCCAGGAACCCAATGCACCGGCCGAAACAGCCAGACCGGTCACTGAAGTAGCTACATCAGCATCACCATTTACGGCAGAGGAAATCGCGCGCTGGGAAGCAACCGCTGACAACGTGACGATCATGCGCGATCGCTGGGGCATACCCCACATCTATGGAGTGAGCGACGCGGACACCGTGTTCGGTACACTCTACGCGCAGGCTGAGGACGATTTTTACCGGCTCGAGACCAATTACATCAATGCCATGGGACGCCTCGCTGAAGCCGAAGGCGAGAGTCAACTCTACCGCGACCTGCGCATGAAGCTNTTCATCGACCCANTCGATATGCAAAACCAATATGAAGCCAGNCCNCGNTGGTTAAAAAGCCTGATGGACGCATTCGCCGGTGGCCTGAACTATTACCTTCACACCCACCCGGAAGTAGAACCCCGTGTCATCAAGAAATTTGAACCGTGGATGGCGCTGAGCTTTTCCGAAGGCAGTATCGGTGGCGATATTGAGAGAGTGAACATTAGCAGGCTTCGTGNCTTTTATGATCCTGGCTCAATGGTGGCTATCGCCGAAGTGCCTTTTGACGGTGAACCCAGAGGCTCAAACGGTTTTTCCATCGCGCCTGAGAACACGGCCAACGGTAACGCGCTGTTCCTGATTAATCCCCATACTTCTTTTTTCTTCCGCTCTGAACTGCATATGGTGAGCGAAGAAGGACTAAACGCATACGGAGCAGTGACCTGGGGGCAATTCTTTATCTACCAGGGCTTTAATGAAAACACTGGGTGGATGCATACCTCGAGTCGGGCCGACGCTATTGATGAATACCTCGAAACTATCGTGCAGCAGGATGACGGNTACTACTATGAGTATNGTGGCGGTCTGCGCCGGTTGGAGGAAAAAGTCATCTCCCTGCCCTACAAGGCTGGCGATGACATGGCTGAAATCGAGGTGACAGCCTACTACAGTCACCATGGCCCCATCATTAGGGAGGACGACGGCAAATGGGTTTCTATCAGCTTGATGCAGGAGCCAATCAAAGCACTCTCCCAATCCTATGGGCGTACCAAGGCGAATGACTACGATGAGTTTGCCGCGACTATGGAACTGCGTACAAACTCCTCCAACAATACTGTTTATGCAGACAGCGACGGCAATATTGCCTACTGGCATGGTAACTTTATTCCGCAGCGCNACCCCAGTTTCGACTGGAATAGCCCATTGGATGGTAGCAACCCGGCCACAGACTGGGGGCCGCTGCACGCTGTCACCGAGATGATTTCGGTGTTTAACCCAGACAGCGGCTGGATTCAGAACACCAATAATACCCCTTTCAATGCCGCTGGTCCCGGAAATAGCCCGAACCGTGCAGACTATCCCGTCTACATGGCCAATAACCCTGAAAACCCGCGCGGCGTGCACGCAGTGAGAGTGCTGGAAGGGAAATCCGATTTTACTCTGGACTCTCTTATCGAAGCCGCATACGACCCGGCACTGCCTTTTTTCGANGANCTGATTCCTGACCTCTTGCTGATTACTGCGGTGGACAGCCCCAGCATTGTCGATGATGAAGGCAACAGCTTGATTCTTGAAAGCACGATTACCGCTGATGCGATTGAGTACATCGACTTGCTTCGGGATTGGGATACGCGCAGCAGCGNCGATTCTNTTGAAACCTCCTTGGCGGTGTACTGGGCGCAAAACCTGATGGATAGGATACGCACTGACGCGAACGCGCAGAACATCAATATATATGAATATATGATCAATAATGCTACCCCGGATCAATTGNTGGGTGCACTTACCGATGCTGCNGAGACTCTCACTCAGGATTTCGGCTCCTGGCAGGTCCCCTGGGGTGAGATAAATCGNTATCAGAGAATAACCGGTGACCTCGTGCAGGACTTCAACGACGACGANCCAAGCATACCAGTAGGGTTTAATTCNGGGAGATGGGGTGCATTGTCCTCTTTCGGTGCTCGAACCTACCCGGGCACCAGACGAATGTACGGCACCAGCGGCAACAGCTTTGTTGCTGTTGTGGAGTTCGGTAGCCCGCTGCGCGCCAAGGCAATCACTGTAGGTGGCCTGCAAAGCGACCCTGACTCACTCCACTTTGACGACCAGGCTGAAATGTATGCGAACGGCGAATTCAGAGATGTCCTCTTTTACCGCAACGATATTGAAGCCAACCTCGAGCGCGAGTATCGCCCTGGTGAGTAGCATTCAGGGTCCATTCATNTGAAACTGACAAAGAGCATNACTGTTACATGAGTTCCAATTCTAACTATAANGCTGGCCGCCATTTCCTGCAGATACCTGGCCCTTCTAATGTGCCTGACAGCGTGCTGCGGGCCATGGCCACACCAGTAATTGATCATCGCGGTCCTGAGTTTCCAGCNTTAACCCAGAGCATTCTGGAAAAACTGAAGCCGGTTTTTAATACCCAGTCCAACGTTTTTATCTACCCGGCATCCGGCACTGGCGGCTGGGAGTGTGCTTTGCTTAATTGCCTGTCGCCGGGTGACAAGGTGCTCGCATTCGAAACCGGTCACTTTGCTACTTTGTGGAAAGACGTCGCAGAAAAACTGGGGTTGCACATCCTGTGGATGCCGGGCGACTGGCGTCACGGCATAGACCCCGAGCTTGTGCAGGAAAAACTTACTGAGGACAGTAAACACGAAGTCAAGGCGGTGCTGGCTGTACATACCGAGACCTCTACCGGGATAACCAGCAGAATTGGCGAGATTCGCCAGGCCATGGATGCTGCCCGGCATCCGGCCCTGCTTATGGTTGACGCGGTTTCTTCCCTTGCCTGCACTGANTATATGCATGACGACTGGGGCGTGGACGTCACCGTAAGTGCATCTCAGAAAGGGCTGATGTTGCCACCGGGACTGAGCTTCAACGCGATCAGTGACCTGGCGCTGGAACGGGCAGTAGAAAATCCAGGGATGCACTCTTACTGGCGTTGGGATGCTATGCTGGAACACAACCAGCGCGGCTATTTCCCCTACACACCTAGTACTAACTTGCTTTANGGTCTAGATGAAGCGTTGACCTTGCTNCACCGCGAGGGGCTCGCCAATGTTTTTGCCCGGCACTCTCGTTTTGCCACAGCTACCCGTGCCGCACTGGCAGGCTGGGAGCTAGAAAACGTCTGCCTGCATCCCGCTGAATTCTGCAACTCGACGACCGCGGTCATGATGCCAGAGGGCTACGATGCGGACGTGCTGCGTAGAAATATCCTGGACCGATTCGATATGTCCCTAGGCACTGGCCTGGGCAGACTTAAAGGGCTGGTGTTCCGTATTGGCCACATCGGAGACTTCAACGAACTCATGCTNATGGGAACGCTTAGCGGAGTAGAAATGGGGCTCAAAATTGGGGATGTGCCGCATCAAGCCGGCGGCGTGCGGCAAGCAATGGAAGCGTTGATCAGCAGCTGATAAATNTCTGCCGTTGGCANCGCAGTCGATCACAAACTAATAATCATGGGAGTCATCATGGACCCGGCCACCGCGGTCAATACCAGTGCGGCGATATCCCTATTGGGTTTCTCTGCCGTTATCTTTCTTCTGCTATTCCTGATAGCGAAATGGAAATGGCATGTATTCTTTGCCCTACTCATACCTATTCTGCTGTTTGGCATTCTGCCCGGCATTCAGCAAAACAACTTCATAGATGCTTTTGAGAATGGCTTTGGCAATACCCTGGGCTCCATAGGGGTTGTCATCGTGCTTGGTTCTATTATCGCAGAGGCACTGAAACACACCGGGGCAATTCAGGTCATCACCCGCTCCATGGTCAACCTGGTAGGCTCACAGCGTATGCCGCTAGCCCTAACCCTCACAGGCTTTGTAATTGGTGTCGCTATCTTCTCTGATGTTGCCTATGTGATCCTTAATCCATTGGTACATTCGGCTGCAAGAACAATGGGTGTCAGCATCGCTGTCATGTCCACAGGCTTAGTGGGTGCGCTGCAACTCACCCACGCTATCGTTCCACCGACACCAGGCCCACTGGCGGCAGCGGCATTGGTAGGAGCCGATATTGGCAAAACCATTATCTTTGGCAGCATTGCCTGCCTTTTTGGCTCTCTGGCCTGTTGGGCTTGGGGTACGCTGTTTGCAGGCCCACGCGTCAATACTCCGCCCAGCGATGAATTCAAGGGCATCACCATCGACGATCTGGATAGCGACGGCCCGTCAGAGCTTCCCAGCACCCTCAGTTCCTACATGCCGATAGTGATTCCTATCATACTCATTGGTACCCAGAGCGT
>NYWC01000081.1 GCA_002684935.1 Gammaproteobacteria bacterium | reverse complement strand
TAGATACCTGGCATCCTGCCTACTCCCGCGGCAATACCGCCAATTCCCTGTCCCTGAAGACCCATGACTGGCGCTCGCTGCAGATTCTGCGAGCCGGACAGGATGGGGATAAAGGTGGTGTAGAATTCGTAGCTGACTTTATGGATAACCAGGGCGTGTTGCAGCGCCATCACGAGTTGTCGGTATTTGAGCGGCACAAGGGTAGCTGGTACTACACCGATGGCCGGGTGGATGTCAGGCCCATTGAGCAGACGCAGGACGTCGGATAGATTTCACGGCTTCCGGTTACTGTAACCGCCAGCCATCAAGCGCAATACTACCATCTCCTTGGGCGGTAGCTCCTCAGCCAGCATTGGCTCTTCTTCGGCGGAGGCCAGGGGATTTAGCCCTGAAGTGCGCCTAATTCAATTCCTGAAATCCTGCAGGCGGCCTACGATGTTGGGTCGCCTGTTCATAGGAATAGGCCAACTCAATTAAAGTGCCCTCGGCATAAGGTCTACCGACAAACTGGAGGCCCACCGGCAGCCAGTCTTGCCAGAACCCCATGGGAATAGTTACTGCTGGTAAACCGGCATCCGGTGCCAGCAATTGGTTGTTGTCACCGGCATACTCCTCGGCACCGCGATCAATATGGGCCGGTGGGTTGGACCAGGTGGGAAAAATGATCGCATCTATCTGAGCAGCATTCATCGCAGCCATGGCATTCTGCAACAGCTGGTTGCGCTGGGGATTGTTGGGCCAAGTTGGACAAGGCGTTTCCCATTCATCCGGTGGAATGTCCAGCGGCGCGGCGGCGTAGAATGAGAACGAGCCGCGGGTGGCATCGGCAATCTGGCCTGTCTCCAGCACCTCATTCACATCGGTCAGAGGTGGATTTTCCAGGGTCGCAAAGTACTGGGCCACGTCATAGCGAAAGCGTGGGCAAAACGTAATAGCATCGCTGAGCGCTTCAAATTCGGTGATAGCAATTGGGTCTACAATTTCTGCACCAGCCGCTTCCAGCTCGCCTAGCGCTCGCGCAAATATTTCCTGAATCTCCGGGTCTGCACCGTCCTGATCCACCAGTACCCGCAGCACGCCGAGACGCTTGCTCTCAAGACCGTCCGCATTGAGGAAATCGAGGTAGTTGTCCTCGCGCCGATCAGGTACCGCCAAGGGATCACCGGAATCATAGTCTGCAATCACATTAAACAAACGCACACCGTCTTCAACGGTGCGGGTCATTGGGCCGGCGATATCACGATCAAAAGAAAGCGGTATGACCCCATCGCGGCTGGTCAGACCCAGGGTCGAGCGAATACCGAACAGCGCCAGGTGCGAGGAGGGCCCGCGAATGGAATTGCCGGTGTCTGAACCCATGCCCGCTACACCAAGGCTGGCGGCAACACCAGAGGCAGTGCCGCCGGACGAACCGGCCGGCACATAATTCACGTCATAGGCATTGGCAGTGCGTCCAAATGAAGAAGAGATACTCTGGCGCGGACTGAAGGCCCATTCCGCCATATTGGTCTTGGCAATAACGATAGCCCCTGCTTCCCGCAGCTTGCGAATCATAAAGGCATCGTCTGGTGGAATACTGTTTTGCAGCGCCGCAGAGCCGCCTGTAGTCACCATATCTGCTGTGTCGTAATTGTCTTTTACCAGCAGAGGTGCACAAAACAGTGCAGGCATGTCTTCGCCGGCCGCCAGAGCAGCATCGATTTCATCGGCGCGGTTTAACGCATTATTGTTAATCACGGTGATTGCATTGATGCCGTTCGGTTGATCGTAGACTTCAATACGATCGAGATAGCCCTGCACAATATCATGGCAGGTGCTTTCCCCCGTTCTGAGCGATGCCTGCAACCCGGCAATGGTCGCTTCCACTAACTGCAGTGGCCGATCCGGAGCAACTGTGACGGCAGAGCTTGTGTTCACAATGTTTGTTGCCGAACTATTCGCAGGGCTATCGGGTTCATTGCCGCAGGCTGCCAGTGCCGCAATCCCGAACATGCAACAAATCTTTGAGAAATTGCTTCCTTCTTGCTTTTTCACTGTTGACCTTCGCTTATTGTTTGCTCTTCTGAAAATCAAAAGGCAGCCAACTGGCTGCCTTCATGGTTAGCATCGAGGGGCCTTGGACTAGTACTGCAGAATCTCTTCTTTGACTAGCTGCGCCTGAATCTGCTCTTCTGTGAACGGCAGATCAATCCAGCCACTCTGGGAATATACCGTGGTCAAATCGGAGTAGTAAGGAGAATCTGGCTCAGGAGATTGTGAGTAAGTCAGGATAGCATCGGCATCCGGCGTACCGTCTTCATCCCAGGTAACAGTCTGTATATAACTGTTGCCATGAGTGATCGGGGTATAGCCCCCATTGTCGGCATTAAAGCGCGCTGTAATAACGCTAAACAGCCCTTGGCCGCCACTACCTCCAGGAATGCCAATTTTCTCACCGTTGCGCATCGCAAACTGCACATCGCCCCAAGGAGCATCAAGAGGAATCCCGGCTTCCTGTAAAGATGTGACACCTGCCTCTAATGAGCCAATAATCAGGCTCCGGGTTTCTTCATTCTCGATAGTGAGACCCGCTGGTGTGTTCACCGGATCGTCCAGGTCAAACGGTACGGCGAAGTGTTCGCTTAGTCCGCGCGCATTGGCCCAGAACTGATTAAAAATATGGGCACCCACGCTATCCACGTCCTGACGACGATCCCAATTGGCGAGGATTGTGCAAGCTTGTTCCAGATTGGCATGGCCGTCACAGACCTGGAGAATCTCATCCAGCAATAGCTCTGCACCATAATGGCGGTGATTAAACAACAGGTCCTTGACCTTCTCCTGGGTAAACTTTTCACCGCTATTAATGATTTCATCCACCATCACCAGGCCAGCGCGAGTGCGCAGCGAACGCGTGGTTTGCTCGTTACCAATTATTGGCGAAAAGCCTTCCAGGCGGTTATCCGGGTTGGACAGCCAATAGGAGTCATTGCTGTTACTTACAAAAGTATCGGTGATCAGGCTGGGCTGTTCAGACGGTGGCATCAAACCCGGGTAGGCGGCACCAGGATCTACCTGCCAGTCGCAGCTAGAGTCAGAGCCATTCAGGGTAATGATCCGCGGGTTACCCGTATCTATCGCACAGCGCTCCAACAGCTCAGCGGAGACATTCGGAATGGCGGACATATCGGCATACAGGGCGCCGCCATCGCGATCGGCGGCGATGGTGTTTACAAATGCGGCCCCCTGGTGAGTGGCCAGCGCGGTGCGCAACTCATTCACATTACGGGCATTGTTAATGTCGCGATACTGGTCGCCAGAGCGGTAGTTCTCATAGTTGACGTCGCGCATCACGTAGACATGATCGTCAGTCCAGGGCGTGCCTTGCCCAGTAACCACCGGCCCGAGGTGTGTCATATGTACAGTGCGGGTCGCCGGGCCATCAGGTGTTGCAACGGCGACTTCGATCGCTTCGATATCATGAGCCTCATCCCCCAGGCGGTAGGCCATGGGATTGCCCGGCACCAGATCTAGCCTGAACATGGTGAAACGCAGCGCAGTGGACACCGTATGAGACCAGGCCACATTCTCGGTAAAACCAATGGCGATGCGTGAAGTGGTTACCAGCCCTACCCCCATCACATCAAGCTCGCCCGGATAGATGAGATGCGCCATGTGAAATCTCGATGGGCCATGCCATGGATAATGAGGATTCCCCATCAAGACACCGCGNCCACTTTCCGTCAGAGCGCTGCCGAATCCGAGTGCATTACTGCCAATCATGTTGCGATCTACTTCTAGCTCNAGAGGCAGCAGCTGAGCCAACTCAAGACCCGGCTCAGACGTTGCAATCGCTTCGGTGACACGACCCAGGCCATACCGGATACCCACACCAATAGTGATACGGGCCAGATCTCTTTCATTTATTGGCGTAATCCACGGTGCATGATTGCAGGATGCCGGCATACTGCCTTGATTGTTCCTAATGTAATCGTTGTAGCCTTTGACATAGCCAACATCCATGGCCGCAGAGTCTGACGAGCCATAGGCAAGATACTCGTCAAGTTTATCCTCGTTCAATAGGGCGCGGTGAAAGGCATCCTGATTGATGTTGTCTTCACTGGCGCCGAAGTATTTGGCCTGCTCACCGCGGACCGTGACAAACTCACGTGCCAGCACACAGATTGTGTTAGAGGCGATGGCATGGGCAAAGCCGTAACCCAAGCCTTCCCAACTGTTGGCCTTAACATGTGGAATACCATATTCGGTCCAGCGCAACTGGACTTCATTGGCAGGAGCCGTCTCGATGACAGTTTCCGGCACAGCAGTTTCTGTTGAGGCTTGCTGTGAGCCCGGTTCAGAGCAGGCATTGATTCCCAGCACAAGCGCACCTAGCACAAACCCGGCACGGCGCTTACTGAATAGATTAAATGACATCTTGATCTCTCCGATTATAGGTTTGGGTATAGCGCTGTTTTTTAGCTTAAANATTCGCGTTCTGCTGGGTCCGNCGGCCTAATCTGAATCCCCATTTATTTCTTCTTCCAACTCAAGGCGACGAGCACCAGCAAGGATGCCTGGCAAAGCATGATTGCCCTCGTGGCAGGAGTATTCATAGATGCCAGACGACGNACGCATTGGCATCTCACCGGTCCANGCCTGGGTGTACANATCCGGGTCNTCAATGGTGAAANTATAGCGCACCTCGTCATCGGCGACGCGCCGGAATCGCTCGGTNAGCACCATCTTCANGGAGGCATTTATGCCATAGCCCTGGGCAACTTCCCATTCGTTGAAATTCTTCGTGACCACCACCAAAGTATCGCCTTCATAGTAGCCCACAGAATCTCCCAGCCACTTGTTGTAAGGCAGGTCGCGATGCTCCTGATCNATTTTCACGATGCGGGCGTCGTGCACCATTTCCACAACCAGAACCACATGGCCCGGACTCTGCACGATTTGCATGTTGTTGTTATACACGCTGCTGATAAACGGAGTACTGGANGAGAACGCTTTCAGGCAGCGGTCAGAAAGTGCCCTGCCTTCGGGTCCATCGCTTCGCCCTAGGGACTCGGGAAACTGAAACACCGAGCGCGCCTGCTGCCGTCTGATNGCTGCGCCCTGCTCGCGGTACGGAATTCGGCCATCGGGTGGATCGGTNATGATGGAGGTGCGNTACTTGCCATCAATCTCGGCCAGGNAATCGCCGATACTGAAATATTCAGGGTCATAGCCGCCGACATTNGCAGGATCGTTCTGGCGATTGGTGCCGAAATTCTGATAATCATCGAGCACGGTGGAAGTGGGTTCCAGCGTGTTGATCATAGTCTCTTCACCAATCTCGAGTTCGGTATATTGNGCCGGGCGCTGCAGGCTGGTGCGGGTCTCGTAGGTCCAGATGCCCNGCAGGTCAGGCACACCAAAGTCCAGCATCGGCGCTNCGTAACTGGAATCCTGCGCCATGCTGGCGCTGCTCACTCCGAATATGAGGCCAAGCATGAGCCCGTTTCCTAAAGTCACTGTTGCTGAGTTGATGTGCTTTTTCATATGAACCTCTCTCTGCCAATAANTGTGGCGAGTAATACAGCCNGCAAATTCNAATCAGNNCCCNATATTACGCTAATTTTTCAGCGCGATGTGAAAACGGACCTGCAGATCACGCTGCAGCGACTGCCTGAGACCACTAAATATTGGTTTCGATATAGTNATCAATCACACNCTCAAGCAGGTCCAGCGGCAGCGCGCCCTGCCCNAGCAANACATCGTGAAATTCNCGTATATCNAAGCGATTGCCAAGNGCCTGCTCAGCNCGTTGCCGCAGTTCGATAATCTTCATCTCGCCAAGCTTGTAGGACAGCGCCTGGGCNGGCCAGGAAATATAGCGGTCTACCTCGGCNCGCACGTTAGCAGNGGACAANGAGGTATTGCNGCNNAGGTAGTCCAGCGCCTGTTGCCGGGACCAGCCCTGGGAGTGAATACCGGTGTCTATCACCAGGCGACAGGCGCGCCACATCTCGTAGCTGAGACGACCGAAATGTTCATANGCATTGCTGTAGATACCCATCTCGATNCCCAGCTTTTCTGAGTACANGCCCCAACCNTCNCCCATNGCNGANAANTACAGNTGCTTGCGAAACGCNGGNAANCCNTCNATCTCNCGGGCGATAGCATTCTGGTGGTGGTGCCCCGGCACGGCCTCNTGGGCAGTCAGGGCCGGCAGNTCGTAAAGCGGGCGCTGGTCNAGNGCGAAAGTATTNACCCAGTAGGCGCCACCGCGNATGCCACCGATAGGTGCAGGATTGTAGGAAGCCGTGGTGTAGTTGGGNGCGATCTCANNGGGCACTGGCACCACGCCATAGGACAAGCGCGGCAAGGTGCCGAAGAACTCCGGCATAAGGTAGTCGATTTTCTTGGCGACAAAGGCGGCTTCCTTTAACAGATCCTCTTCGCTGTTGGCGTAAAACTGAGGATCGGTGCGCAGGAACTCGGTGAAGTCCTCGAAGCTACCATCGAAACCCGACTGCGCAATCACCTCATCCATCTCTNCGCGAATGCGAGCCACTTCCGCCAGACCAATCTGATGAATCTGCGCCGCGCTCAAATCGGTTCGAGTGGTATAGACTCTTATCTGGTGAGCGTAGAACTCCTCCCCATTTTCCAGGTCGGAGGCTGCAATGCTTGCGGTGGCTGCCGGGTAATACTCATCTTCCAGAAACGTCACCAACTGGCGAAAGGCGGGGATAGCATAGCTGCGAATGGCGGCGCGAGTCTCTTCAACAATGTCCGCGCGGACACTCTCCGGTAGCCGCTCGTTCACATCGAGAATGGGTTCAGCCAGGCTGGTNTGATCCGGGTTATCGTAAACCTGTGCCTGCACTGTGGGCAGCACTCCATCAATCACTATCTTAGGCAGCACGAAACCTTCGCGAATTCCCTGACGCATATTCTCGATATTCTCGCTGAAGTAACGCGGAAATTCCTCGATNCGAGCGATGTAGTCGCGATAGTCCTCTTCGGTATTCATGGGCACGCCATAGCTGGCCCGCAGCGCACCGGTAAAGAATCCGGAAAACGTATTGAANGGAATGCGGGATGTGTTCAGTCGCAAACCATCTATAGATCGTTCCAAAACCCAGCCTAGCAGATCGAAATTGATCTGATCATCGCGGTTCAATTCATCACGACCCACCTGCCTTAGTTGGGCCAGAAATTCTTCCTCGCTGCGCAGGCGCCGTGCTTGATCCACTGGGGAAACCTGGGGCAGCAGATGATTGAAGTCGCTAATGCCGGCGCCCGTGGCCAGAGTTGGGTTTTCCTGCAGGCGGTAGTTCCAATAGCCGTCCATCAGGGACTGCAGCTGCTGTTCTGCAGTCTGGCTAAAACCAAGCTGGGCGCTGCATAGCAACAGCAAAACAATGAATTTGTTCATTTACATCCTTTTCGTATTTGCCACCGGTTACTGCACGATTTGTGGAGATCAGACTGCTTGCCAGGGGCGCAGCTAAGCGACCCACTGAATGCCTCACGTAGCATAGATTGTGTGGTAGCATAACGAAAGTTCGGGTTATCGATCAGTGGGATGCATTGAATTCTTGTCACGCAGATAAGCCCATTGAGGCCGTTACGCCCCACCGCTTCCCAAACTCCGTAATCAAGAGTTAAAACCGTAAAAACAACAAGAAAAGCCAAGGCTTCGACAGGGACAGCCACATGAGAACACCGACAGCATTGATAACGGCCACCGGTCTAGCAGTGACAGCACAGCTAGCCTTTGCCGAGATTGAAATCGATCCTAATTCAACCATTCATGACTCACCAACGACATTAATGGGGGTTAATCACATCGGACTGTCGGTAAAAGACCTGGATAAGACCCTCGCCTTTTATCAGCAGGCGTCTGGCTTCAATCTCGTTCGTCGCGAAGCGGTTAGGAATAGCGCAGCCGCTGACCAGCTGTTTGGTATCGAAGGTGTCGCCTACGAAGTTGCGGTGTTGGAAGCGCCAAATATGCTGTTCGAGTTTATAGAGTTTGAACACAATGCCGACGCAGCAATCACCAAGATGCCGGTGTTTGGACCGGGCATGACCCATACCTGTTTTCAGACACCCTCCAGTAATTCAGGCTATGACCTGTTCCGAGATACCGGCGCTGAGATTCTGTCCTATACCGATGGCCCTATCGACCTCGGCGGCTATGGCGTGACCTATGCCTACGGCTATGACCCGGAGGGCAATATGTTCGAGATGGAACAGCTGGATGCCGGCCCGATGGCTGAGGTTGAGCAAAAAGTACGCTGGATAGACGAAGGTCACAGCATGTGGATGACTCAGGTTGCTCTGGTTACTCACGACATCGATCGTCTCACCAACTGGTATGCCGAGGTTATGGCATTCAAGCCCTATCGGGTAGGTGACTACGACGGCAACCCGCGTATTGCTGAAATCGCCGGTGAACCTTATGTCTCATTGNTGGCCTCATGGTTTCGTATGGATCAGCGCGCCAAGACCCTAGAGTTCTGGCAGTATCGAGACCCAATCACGCCGGTGAACCAGAGCAAACGTGGCGTGACTGACTTCGGTTATTCCTATTCCATTGAAGTCGGCGACATTCAAGCTGAGTATTCCCGCATGGCGGATCTGGGAGTCGAGTTCGTCAGCGCACCGGCGGACATGGGGGACTATCATCAGGTCTACGCCAATGATGTGGATGGCAATGTGTTTGCTCTGCGGCAGTGGAAAGATCCCNATTCNCCTTTCTCGGTGCCGAATCTGGAGCAGTGAGTGCTTGCAGCCAGTATGCTGTGTACTGCGCCCCCGCAATTCACACANCGCAGGGCGCGCTGAAGAACTCCGGTTGATTCGATTCCTGCTTGCTCGCTTAAACATTTGCTTTCAAGGCTGGTCCTCGCTTGCCTCTAGTTTCCTGTATAGCGAACGGGTGCTGATGCCTAGTATTTCTGCCACCCGTTCCTTGTCGCCATCATGCGCCGCCATGATTTTGCCTTCTTTACAGGTGAATATGCGCGCCGGACACTTTCCACCGCCGGAAGACAACAACATCATCTATCTAAAAATTCCAGTGGATGTGCTCGGCAAGGGCAAATAGGCTGGTATCATTCTTGGATGGGCGTGGATGGTCATTCCAATGACTGCAAACCCAAACCAGGTCAAACAACAGTTAGAAAGGTAACNAGGAACTACGATGCAACTCATGCGAGTCAACGAAAGCCTGTCCGTCTCGGGACAAATTAACGAGCAAGATCTGGAAGCACTTGCAGCGGAAGGTGTACAGCTTGTTGTATGCAACCGACCCGACGGTGAATCTGCTGAACAACCCGAATTCTCGGCGTTGCAGCAANCAGCGGAGAGGCTCGGGCTGGAAATCATCGATATACCTTTCAAAAGTGGTGAAATGCAGCAGCAACATATAGCTGCCTTCACAGACATCATCAAGTCAGACAAAAAAGTGCATGCCTATTGCCGCACGGGCAACCGCTCCTTCTGCCTGTATGCGGCGGTGCATGCCAGCACGGGGGCACCGGAAGCTGAGATCCTGGCACAGGCCAAGGAAGTAGGCTTCGACGTGACAGCGGTGGTGAGCCCTTACTACTCGGAGAGCAAGGTGAACAGTCAAGACGATGTAGTGGGCCTCAAGACCAGCGCGAAACCCTCATACGATGTCGCCATCGTGGGTGCAGGCTCAGGTGGCATTGCGGCCGCAGTGAGCATACTAAAGCGAAACAGTACGTTACGTGTTGCGGTTATCGACCCGGCAACTGAGCACTTTTACCAACCGGGTTGGACCATGGTGGGCGGCGGCGTCTTTGACGCTGCGAACACGCGACGCTCCATGCAGTCGCTGATTCCTCGCGCGGTGACCTGGCTGCAGCAGTCGGTGNTAGGGTTTGCGCCAAAANACAATGAGATTGAACTCGATAACGGTGACCGAGTGCATTACTCACAGCTCATCGTCGCCCCCGGCCTGACTCTGGACTGGGCTGGNGTAAAAGGGCTGGCAGAGTCACTAGGAAAAAATGGGGTCACCTCTAATTATTCTTACCAGCACGCGCCTTACACCTGGGAGCTCGTGCAGAAGACCAAACANGGCAAGGCAATTTTTACTCAGCCGCCCATGCCAATCAAATGTGCAGGCGCACCGCAAAAAGCACTCTATCTCTCCTGTGACCACTGGCGCAGAGCCGGTGTTTTAAATGACATTGATGTNAATTTCTTNAACGCCGGCGGCGTCCTTTTTGGCGTGCCGGACTACGTGCCTGCACTACAGTCCTATATCGACAAATACGAAGCCAAGGTCCACTACAGCCACAATCTGCAGGAAATTGACGGCGAGAATAAAGTTGCTCATTTCAAGAAGGCAGGTGGAGGTGGAGAAGGTGAAGACGAGACAATTTCTCAGGAGTTCGACATGATTCATGTCTGTCCTCCNCAGCGCNCGCCGAAATTCGTCGCTGACAGCGAACTCGCANATGCAAGTGGCTGGCTGGAAGTAAATCAGTTCTCGCTGCAACACAAGCGCTTCGAAAATGTCTGGGGTCTGGGCGATGTCATGAATACCCCCAACGCGAAGACCATGGCCGCAGTTCGAAAACAGGTGCCGGTGGTTGCTCAGAATCTGGTGGACAGNCTCGCCGNCCGCGACATCCACTGCGCCTATGATGGCTATGGTTCCTGCCCACTNACCGTGGAACGCGGCAAGATCGTGCTGGCTGAGTTTGGCTACGGTGGCAAGATCATCCCCACATTCCCAACCTGGATGTTGCAGGGCAAGAAGCCAACCCGCCGAGCCTGGGCACTGAAAAAAGATATCCTTCCCGGTATATACTGGGGGGCAATGCTTAAGGGCCGCGAATGGCTTGCGGGTCCAGAAGAGTTGGAAAAGACCAGGGCGTGAAATGACTCAACACACGGCATCATGGCCTGTTGCCGGGTGGGCAAAACACTACAATAGCCAGGCACTGATGAGCGATTTGGTTGCTGCGGTCATCGTGGCAATCATGCTCATACCCCAGTCCCTGGCCTACGCCATGCTGGCCGGTTTACCTCCCGAGGTCGGGCTNTATGCCAGTATCTTTCCACTGATCGCCTATGCCCTGCTGGGAACCAGNAGCACGCTTTCGGTGGGACCAGTTGCCATCACCTCACTGATGACGGCNGCGGCGCTAGCCGAGGTCGCAGAGCAGGGCAGTGGTGACTATCTCAGCGGCGCAATTACCCTGGCGGCATTGTCAGGCCTCATGCTGCTGGCGTTCGGCGTTTTACGACTTGGGTTTCTCGCCAACTTTCTTTCCCATACCGTGGTGTCTGCCTTCATAACCGCGTCGGCGATAATCATCGCCCTGAGCCAGGTTCGGCACCTGCTCGGCGTGGAAGCTGGAGGCGATAACGTCTTTGAGTTGCTGCACGGCATCAGTCTTCATGCTAGCGACACAAATTTCTTTACCCTGTCTATAGGCGCNGGCGTACTGTTATTCCTGTTTGCCGTGCGCGCCCGCGGTGCCCGAGTCTTGAGCAGCTTGGGGCTATCCACACATAGCGCAGAACTCGTTGCCAAGGCAGCACCGGTGGCAGGTGTGCTGGTAACAATTCTGTTTGTAGTGGGNTTTGGTCTTGCCGACAGAGATGTCGAGATTGTAGGTGCCATTCCCAGCGGGCTGCCGGCGTTTGCCATGCCAGTGTTTTCTATGGAGCTGGCAAAGACTCTATTAATCCCCGCAGCGCTGATTTCAATTATTGGCTACGTCGAGTCTATCTCCGTTGGCAGAACCCTGGGTGCCCGCAAACGAGAACGGGTGAACAGCAATAGGGAACTGATTGGGCTGGGTGCCGCCAATCTCGCTTCGGCGTTTTCCGGCGCGCTGCCGGTTACTGGCGGATTCTCTCGCTCCGTGGTCAACTTCGATGCCGGAGCTGTGACGCAGGCTGCCAGCATCTACACGGCTATACTCATTGCGCTGGTATCGTTATTCTTGACACCGCTTCTTTACTTCCTTCCGAAAGCAACGCTAGCCGCCACCATCATCGTTGCCGTGCTTTCACTGATCGATCTCTCCATAATCGGGAAGACTTGGCGCTTCTCGCGCGGAGACTGGTTGGCGGTGAAGATTACCATGCTGGTCACCCTGGGATTCGGCGTAGAGACGGGCGTAAGCTGCGGTGTACTGACGTCACTTGGCCTGCACCTCTACCGTACTTCACAACCTCATATCGCTGAGGTGGGGCTGGTTGATGGCACCGAACACTTCCGAAATGTGCGGCGCTATAAGGTGCGTACGGTGCCAGAAATTCTTACTCTGCGCGTGGATGAGAGCCTGTTCTTTGCCAATGCCAGCTACCTGGAAGACCANGTTTTCAAACAGATCTATTATCACGACGCAATTACCCACGTCATTTTGATGTGCAGCGCAGTAAACGAAATCGATTACAGTGCCCTGGAGGTGCTGGAAGAGCTAAACCGTCAGCTGCGTGAACAGGGCCTGCTGCTGCATTTATCCGAGGTAAAAGGCCCTGTGCTGGATAGACTGCGCGGCACCGAATTTATAGAACATCTCACTGGCTGCATCTACCTGTCCCAGCATCAGGCGTATACCGATCTTTGTAAACGCTATCGATATAAAGCCTGACTCGCGCGAAGCTTTTTCTCTCTATCTAGCCCGCAAGCTAGGTACTGCTGATTCGAAAATGGAAAAGACTCACATCGCGTCGGGTAAGCGGAACGCAAACACATAGCCACCCAAGGGGTCTTCTTCATCCGCTGGCAATGGCTGATAGCCATTGCCGCGAGTNGAGTTAAAAACAGGCACCACGACAATCAGTGTCTGCTTGCCACCTGGGGACAGATACGTCATCGGTGTACCTTGCGCCGTAAACGGTAACGGGTGGTTCCATACCTCTCTGCCATCACTGATCGCAGTCGCCCGCACCGTATTGTCGAAGGCGCCAGCACTGAAGATTAGTCCTCCCGCTGTCGTCACAGTACCACCAGTCTGCGGTGTGCCAACGGTGAGGGGAAGCCTGGTAGGAATGCCAAGGGGGCCCGTATGCTGCGCCGTCCCGATCGGTTTCTCCCACAGCAACTGCCGGGTCTCCAGGTCGACTACACCAAGAATGCCGTAGGGTGGCTGCATACAAGGCACATGCAGTGGCGACATAAAACGATTGGAGGTATGGGCATAGGGCGTGCCCTGCATACTGCCAGTCACACCTTCCGGCAGGTCTGCCCGCGCGATGAGCTGGAGCTGGTTCGCCATAAACAGTGGGTTAACAATCATNAGGTTGTTAACTTCATCGACACTGACACTGCCCCAGTTAAAGCCGCCTGTCGCCCCCGGGTTCTGCAGTATCATGTCTGTGCCAGGCACAGTGAAATGCCCGTCGTAGCGCATCTTCTTATACTCGATGCGACACCAGAGTTGGTCCAAAGGCGTCACACCCCACATTTTGGTTTCGTCCAGCGCCATCCTGAACACAGGCAGGTCCACGGTGAATGGCTGAGTTGCCGCCACATAGTCCTCAGGCACACCACCATCCTGGGGTACCGGCAGCTCCTGAATATCGAATAGCGGCTCTCCGGTTTCCCGATTGAGAACGAACACTTCGCCACGCTTGGTGGGCATTAACACAGCCTTCACTTTGTTGCCGCTGTCATCGGGCAGGTCAATCAAGGTAGGCTGGGATGGCACGTCATAGTCCCAGATATCATGGTGCACCGTCTGATAGGACCAGCGCGGCGCGCCGGTCTCGCCATCAATCGCGACCACCGAGCTGGCATACTCCTCGCTGACTTCGAGTCGGTGCGCACCATAATAATCGGGCGTCTCATTGCCGGTAGGCGCATAGATGAGACCAAGTTCTTCATCGACGCTAAACAGGCTCCAGGCATTGGGCGTCCCTCGGGTGTAGACCTCACCACGCAAAGGCTCGGTATAGACTCCGGGTCTTCCCATATCCCAGGCCCAGGCAAACTCGCCGCTTAAGGCATTGAAGGCACGGATTACGCCAGAGGGTGGTCCCACCGCGCGATTATCGATAACCCAGCCACCCACCACCGCGTTGCCACGCACAATGCCCGGCGGTGACGTTTGAAAGTTAGAGATGCGTGGGTCATTACCCATNCCGGTGGTGAGGTCCACTTCACCCTGGTCGCCAAACTGGCTGCAGCGTTCACCGCTAAGCGCATCCAGGGCAATGAGGCGCGAGTCGGTGGTGTTCGTCAGGATGCGTGCAGGACACTCGCCGCGATAATCGGGCGGCGCCTCGTAATAGGAAACGCCTCGACATCCCGTGGTGAAGTAGCGCGCCTGCGACANGTGTGCCTGATCAATCAANGGGTCAAACTGCCAGCGCAGTTCGCCTGCCTCGGCGTCGAGGGCCACGACCCGGTTGCCGCCCGTGCAGAAATAGAGCAGCTCGCCTACCTGTAGCGGGGTTGCCTTGAAGGCGCCGCCTGCGCCAGTGCGGTAGGTCCAGGCCAACTCCAGATCACCGGCATTCTCTGCATTGATCTGACTGACCGGTGAGTAGCGGGTTCCACCCAGGGTATTGCCATAGCTGGGCCAGTCCGTTGCGGTGTTGACCGTATTCACGCCGCTGCGGGCAGGCATGGGGCTGACCTCATAGCCAGTGCCTGCTTCAAATACCAGAAGGAAAATCACGGCAAAGACTGGCACAAGGAGTTTGGCTGCGGTCTCTTCAAACAGCGGTGGCAGCCTGCCCTGGTGCAGTGATCTGCGCATCCAGGGTGTGATAAAGAGTAAACCTAGCGCGGCGAGAGGCAGAATGCGCGGTGCCAGCGCCCAGAGATTGCTGCCTGACTCATACAGTGCCCACAGCACGGTGAACACCAGCAGGCCGCCATAGATTTTTGATGCCAGCGGATCGCCCTGCCAAAGCAACATGGCACACACCAGCAGCACCAGGCCGCATAGCAGGTAATAGAACGTACCTCCCAGAAACAGCAGCTGCAGGCCTCCGAGAGCCATTGGCACACCGATGGCGCCCAGAAGTATTGGCAATAGCCTTGGGTTTTTTACCGCTTGATTGGTCATTTGGTTAAGACCTTCTTGTTTTTATTAGCAGAGATAACTCAACGCTGGCGCAATCAGGGCAGCGGTATTTCATTGCTTTCCTGCGCTCGCGCGCGCTGAAACGCGGCCCGAGGTTCGCTGCTGCGAACTTGCTCCAACCAGAACACACCGTCGTAGGGATAGCTGTTGCCGCGTGTGCCGATGAAATCCAGGTCACCGTCATTATCCAGATCCCGGGCCATGAACTTATCAAACATACCGCGAACTCGTCGCGAGATATCATGGCGGGCCCATTCACCTTCGGCTGCGGCGACTCCGGGATTTTCAAACCAACCGATTCGACCGAGAGGGCTGTTTACACTGGCACTGGCGTCGTCACCGGTACGGTCACCGCGGCTGTAGCTACCTGCAATCAGATCGATGTCACCATCACCATCGATATCTGCCGTGGCATAGCCGGTATGACTGTCTGGTGCAAAAGTACCGATGTAGTGGGCATTCCAGGCATCCCCCTTGCGCGCGGGTTGCTCAATCCAAACCATGCCTCGTGCTGCGGTGCCGATGATATCGAGACGGCCATCGCCGGATAGATCGACATACTCAAGATTGAAACCGGCCATGCGCGCACCATAAATGCCAATGGCCTGTTCGCTGAAATTCAAGCTGCCGTCGCCTGGATTCTCAAAAATAATCAGGCGGGATTCGCCGCGGGTTCCCACGATGATATCCAGGTCGCCATCACTGTCGATATCCACAGGTTCTGCATTCTGCGGAATACTGTAGTTGCCCAGCACCTGCACCTGCCAACTGTCACCGTCCAGGGGATCACCCTGCAGGGTATGCAATTCTACTGGTGTGGAGCGGGCGTAGTCTTCGGGGCCAGGGGTTTGCGCACCTTTGTTCGGCGCTGTCAGTTCCGGCACACCATCGCCATTAAAGTCAGCTGCAAACACACGAATATAAGAACCCTTGTTACGGGTTAGCGGCAGAATCAGGCGCGGCCAGGTTTCACTGCGGGCATTGGGGCCCGGGTTCTGAAGATAAATCAGATGGGAACGCTCTGCGGCGGCCACCACGTCTAACCAGCCATCGCCATTAAGGTCGGTAATGACGGCATCTTCCGGTGCCGGTACATCTTCGGCTTCCGCAATCGTAATATTGATCCAGCTATCCGGATCGTTCGATCCAAAATGGACTCTCACATGCCCTGCCACCGGCGGCACAAAATCATCCAGAAACGAGCCGGAATCATACTCGGCATCTGACTCGTGCACGGATACGATGTCCTCGAAACCATCTTTATCGATATCCCCCATCACGAACCCATCACTACCGCTGAAGTTGACGCCAGCTGTGACCGGGTCATCAATGATGTGTTCACGCCAACTGATGAAGTCGCCGGACACTGTTCGCGCTGTAGTTGGAGTGTCACCCACCGGCGTCTGGGAACCAGCCAGCCCGCTTGCTGAAGCCATCGTGAGTGCCAGCAGTAGCCTGGTGCCGATAGCGGCTTGAATCGTTGTAGTCATTTTTCTCTCCCTTTCACGCCTGATGGTAGCAATGATTCACTAAGTAGTGAATTTCGCCACCTTCTCTATTCACTCTGGCCTGCAGGCCCCAATATCCGGGGCTTGGCTGCTGGTATGGAAATTGCCGGACTAGTGGGCAAGAGGCCGTCGGACCCGGAAGTGGAAACTGATTGCGCACCCCGAATGATCAAGTTACTACTGGAACTACAAGATATACAGCAGCGCAGCGTTTCCTTTTTCTTTGCAGTACTCATCGCCATCTACATCACCTCTACCATGGGTACCAATGGCTATGGCGCGGTTAGCGCTTTCATTCTCATTCCGCTGTCAGCAGTTTTCATCTGGCTGGGCAAACAAAGTCACGCAGAGCTCGGCGTTGTGGTGGGTAGGAAATCACTGTATGCGCTCTCTGTCCTGATGCCAATCCTCGGCGCCAGCCTGATCGCCGGTGCGGCGCTGCTGACTGGTCACACCGACACGACACAGACCGACTGGAATAACACCTGTTTGAATGTGTGACTCGCATCGAGTGTAGGCATACTAATGGTGTTGCTGTCTGAGGAGGGTTTGATCTGGGGATTGATTCGACAACTCAGCGGCAGTGTCTGGCCAGCCTCGATCTGCCACGCCATCTGGAATGGACTGGTATATGAGCTTTCCGGTTTCGGTGAGCGTGCTGGCGACCTTGGGATCGGTGCCACCTGGCTATATGGACCTGGAATAGGCCTCGCTGGCCTGATCGTTATTGGTGCCTTGTTTTACTAAATCTATGAGCAGAGCGAAAAAGTCGGTGCGGTCACCCAGAACGATGAATCTTGCATAGAAAATCTTGAATTGGGTAGCGTTACATCGCGATAGCAGTTGGATAGATGCCTTCACCCAGCACAAAGCGCGAACCCACCGCTCCGACCACAGCCGTGCGCCGGTTCAGGCTCAAGCCGGCGCGCAGGCGCATAAGCGGCTCGATGCCGGTGCAGTGCCCAGCCATCAGGTTCTGGACCCCTATTTCTCTTAGGTTTTCCGCGGTCCAGTTTAAAGTCTCGTCGCTGGCTGCAAACAGGTGCAGTCCACCCATGAGCGCGTGAATGGCTTCATCCTGGATTTGCTCCTGAATCTGGCTGAGGGCATTCACCACACCGGAATGACCACAGCCCAGCAGCACTATCGGTCCTTGGCCGGTACGAATAACCAGACCCTGGCTCTCGGGCAGGTGATCTCTCACCCACTCTCCATCGAGAGAAACTTCCAGGGCCGTGCCATAGTTGGTTTCAGGATGAAGTCGCTCAACTGGTCCTGATACCCAGACCGCTGGAAAAATTTCCGTGGCCTGGTCATGCACCAGGAATTCCACTCCCATGGCTTCAATTCGGCTGCGTTCATCAATCATCTGGTTCGCTGCGATGGCTGACTGCGAAACCGCCCGGCGTGGCGCGAAAAACCCAGCGGCCACATGCACCCTGCGAATAGCATCAGGATTAATCTCGCGGAGATTCTCGATGATGGGGATCAAGCCCGTCGTATGATCGAAGTGAAAGTGACTCAGCACCACATCGGTAACACAGGACAGGTCAACATTGAGTACCTCAGCGTTGCGAATCACGGTGTCCGGATAGCGACCCGCGTCGAACAGAATGCACTGTCCATCAACCCGAACCAAGGCCGACAATCCCCATTCACCCACCGCCGCGCCATTGGCAAGATTGGAAGAAAGGATGGTGACACTGGCTTCTGTGGCAGTATCACCTGCCGCAGCATTAGCGTGGGACCAAGTCGTGCAGGTGAGCCCTGTTAATAGACTCAAGAGCGCCAGGAAGTTATTAATCAATACTTTTTTAGCCGTTGCTTTTCTAATCAATACTCTTCTAACCGATAAATTCATTATCATTTCCAATGCTACCTTTCCAGCTGCACCCAGGCTGACCAAGAATCCAAATATACCTTAAAAGCTGAAGAATACTTAATCGCAATCTCTCAAGGTTTTTAAAGCAAGTCGACTGCCATGACTGCCCGTATTCCAATGCTCTGCTCCAGTTTGGCAACGGTTTTTGATTGCTGCTTTGCTGCGGGCCATGGCGACCCGAGATCGCAGCTGACACCCTCCCTATCCCGCGCAATGGCCCGTTCTTTAGGCTCCCCTAAGCTGGACAAATAAAGGGCCAGAGCATACCTTGTACTGAAAAGTAACCCGATTACAAAACCGGAAAGAACAAGATACATCGCAAGGGAGAACCGCATGCGCTTTCGTAATATCCTGCCTGCCCTCGTCATAGCCGCGAACAGCTTTCTATTTTCAACTGAGCTTGCAGCGCAAGCCTTGCCGATCCCCGACTATAGTGTGGTCACTGACGAACGTCTGATTAACCCGGAAGACCAGAACTGGTTGTCCTATCGCGGCACACTGGATGGCTGGGGTTATAGCAAGCTGGATGAAATCGATACTGATAATGTTACCGACCTAGAGCCGGTCTGGAGTTTTTCTACCGGCATGTTGGGCGGTCATGAAGCGCCTCCGGTCGTCAACGATGGCGTGATGTTCGTCACCACGCCGGGCAATCTGGTTTATGCAATCGACGCGGCGAGCGGCGATATGCTGTGGCGCTATCAGCACGATCTGCCGGATACCTACATTGCCTTCCATCGCACCAACCGCGGCGTGGCCCTTTATGGCGATAAAGTCTATACCGCCACTCTGGATGCCAGGGTCGTCGCGCTGGACGCAGCCACCGGCAGGAAAGCCTGGGATACCACTGTCCAGGACAACAACTTCGGCTACTACATCACCATGGCGCCGCTCGCCATTGACGACAAGATCCTGGTGGGCACGTCTGGCGGTGAACTGGGCATTCGCGGCTTCATCGTGGCACTGGACGCAGAAACTGGCGAGGAAGTATGGCGCACCTATACCGTGCCCTCGCCGGGTGAGCCCGGCAATGAAACTTGGCCCGGTGAATCCTGGCGTACCGGCGGCGCCGCGGTGTGGGTGCCAGGACATTATGATCCGGAACTCGGTCTGGCNTATTTCGGCACGGGAAATCCCGGCCCCTGGATCGGCGACCAGCGCCCGGGTGACAACCTCTATACAAACTCAGTGCTGGCGCTGGATATCGAGACTGGCGCGATTCGTGACCACCATCAATACCACTGGAATGGATCNTGGGACTGGGACGAAGTGTCCACGCCAATCTTGATGCCGGTGGAACGCAACGGCCGCCTGATCGATGCCCTGGTGCACCCGGGCCGCAATGGCTATCTCTGGACGCTGGAGCGAACAGCTGATCAGATCAATTTCGTCGATGCCGAACCCTATGTTTATCAAAACGCCTTCGCCAGCGTCGATCCCGAAACCGGCAGNCCGACTTATGATCCTGCCCATAAACCCACTACCGGCAGCACGACATCATTCTGCCCTTCGCTCTGGGGTGGGAAGGACTGGCCGCCTGCAGCCTATAACCCGGAAACCGGACTGGTCTACATACCCGCCAATGACAATCACTGCGGCGTGATTGAAGGCCGGGAAGTAACTTACATGCCGGGCAGTTCCTATATGGGCGCTCGCACCCAGATGACCGTGCGGGAAGGCGCCACNCATATAGGCGAGATTCAGGCCTGGGATATGAATACCGGGGAAGAGGTCTGGACCCAAACGTTTGCATCGCATAACTGGGGTGGCATTCTCACCACCAGCGGCAACCTGATTTTTAGTGGCGGCACTACTGACCGCATGTTCCGCGCCCATGACGCCACCACAGGTGATCTGCTATGGGAATTTAAAACCAACTCAGGAATCATCGGTGTACCCTCCACCTATTCGGTGAATGGCAAGCAGTATGTTGCGGTGCAGTCAGGCTGGGGAGTCGATGCAGCAGGAATGACTGCACGTCTGGACATGCAGCGCGGTACCCGCACCTTCGTACCGCAAGGTGGTGTGATCTGGGTATTCGCGTTACCCGACTAGATCTCGCGATTGATGCGATAAAGCGGTGAATCCCCCGCGGCCATCGCCGCCAGGTTTGCCCTGGCTCTGCCCTGAATCTCAAGGGAGTTTTTAATGCGCTTCGGTATCACCAAAACTATTCCTGCCTCGCGCGGCCGAGAGGGCATAGACTGTCTATACGACGGCTCTCGCAGCGAGTTTGAATTCCACATGGCTGGCAGCCCTTCCAAACTCAAGGTGGGCGATTTTGTCTACACGATATTCAAAGACGAACTGATAGGCCGCCTCCCGATAACCGAGTTCATTGGCGGCACCAGGAACCCCAAATCCGGCAGACCTCGAACACTCATCATAGTTGCCTGTCCGGGGGAGCGACTTCCTGCTCCCATACCCCGCAAGGGGCATCGTGGCACGCGTTACTATGACGGAGCGGATTGGCTGGAATAGTGTCGGGGTGGATTGGCGAGAACGGTGCGGCAGCATGCTGCTGAGGAATTTCTGATACAGTACAACAATCGTCGCTTTGCGCCAGCGGATGCTGATCATTTCGATAAGGTAGAGCAGGCTCTCGAGCACTGTTTCAGGACCCTGACCCACTCAACAAGAAATATTCGCTTTTATTAGCAGTAATTCCTGTCTGCTATAGCGAGATTCGCAGACGTTCGAAAGCCTGTCCACTTTGCGTCTCGAGACGCAAACTGCCAGAATAAACANTGTACATATNACTCTTCTGCAGTAACGAGGCCGACATGCCAGATTTTAGAGCTCCCACTAAAGACATTAAATTTGTTTTGTATGAGGTATTAAACGCTGAGCAGCACTACCAGCGCATTGGCGCGGAAGAAGCTACCCGCGATTTGGTGGAAGCCGTGATCAATGAGGGCGGCAAGTTCGCCGAAGAAATCCTGGCGCCGCTGTATCAATCTGGCGACAAGGGCTGCGAGTTTAACGAGGGTTTAGTCANCACGCCTGCCGGCTTCAAGGAAGCCTATCAGCAGTTCGTGGAAGGTGGCTGGCCNGCCTTGGCCGGCGACCCCGAGTNTGGTGGTCAGGGTTTGCCCGAATCGCTCTCGGTTGCGCTCAATGAGTTGGTGAGCACGGCCAATTGGTCCTGGGGCATGTACCCAGGATTAAGTCATGGTGCCAAACAGACGGTAAGTCAGTACGGAACCAAGGAGCAGAAACAGACTTACCTCGGCAAACTAACCAGCGGTGAGTGGACTGGCACCATGTGCCTTACCGAGCCCCACTGCGGAACCGACCTTGGCCTAATGAAGACGCGGGCAGAACCCCAGGCCGATGGCAGCTATCGCCTGAACGGTACCAAGATTTTCATCTCTGCAGGTGAGCACGACATGACCGAAAACATCGTGCACATTGTGTTGGCTCGACTGCCGGATGCACCCGNAGGCACCAAAGGCATTTCGCTTTTCATCGTACCCAAGAAGTCAGCGGACACTCTGGAACACAACAACGTTAACTGCGGATCTATCGAACACAAGATGGGCATTCACGGCAACGCCACTGCCGTGCTTAACTTCGACGATGCCCGGGGTTTCCTGATTGGCCCACCCAACGGTGGCCTGCGCTGCATGTTNACCTTTATGAACTTTGCCCGCCTCGGCACTGCCTTGCAGGGAATGGCCGCCGCTGANCTNAGCTACCAGGGCTCGCTGACTTATGCCAAAGAAAGACTGGCCATGCGCGCGCTATCTGGTACAGCGGCACCGGAAAAGCCTGCCGATCCGATTATTGTCCACCCCGATGTCCGCCGAATGTTGCTAACTCAACGTGTCGTCGCCGAAGGCGGACGCGCCATGATCTATTATTGCGCCATGCTGGGAGAAATTCTGCATGCGGAAAATTCCAGCGCACAGGAAAAGGAAGAGGCCGACGCTATTATGAGTGTGCTTACACCCATTGCTAAAGCATTCCTCACCGAGACTGGCTATGAGGCCGCAAATCTCGGCCTGCAGGTATTCGGTGGCCACGGTTATATCGCCGAATGGGGCATGGAGCAAATCGTTCGGGACACCCGCATCAGCACACTTTATGAAGGCACTACCGGCATTCAGGCTCTGGATCTCATTGGCCGAAAGGTGCTCAGTGATCGCGGCAGACAGNTACGTTACTGGACTCGCATCATCCACCGCTTCTGTCGCGACAACGAAAACCGAAAGATGCAGGAATTCATCAAACCACTGCGTCGTTACTACAAGGAATGGGGTGGCTTCACCAACAAGATTGGCCTCAAGGCTATGAAAAATGCTGACGAGGTAGGGGCAGCTGCTTATGACTACCTAATGTATTCCGGCTATGTCAGCATGGCATATTTCTGGGCTGCCATCGCCGATACTGCCTATCGCAAGCTGGAAGAAGGCACCAACGACGCCGAATACTTCCAAGGAAAGATCAAGACCGCNCGCTTCTACTTCAAGAAGCTGCTGCCGCGGGCAAAGATGCACAAGGAAATCATGCTGACGGGTGGGAAAACGGTCTTCGATCTCGCCGAAGGTGAGTTTTAGATTTTCCGCATCAATGCCAAAGCACGTTAAGTGAGANGCCATCACTATTTCCGCCGGGGCGCCACACGGCCGGTTCGAGGTGCCCGTGCATGAAGAGTCCTNGGGTGTGCGATCTACTGCGCCTGATNGTATGGATCGTACCTATCTTGCTGGCGATTTATCTGTAGGTGGTTGTTGAGATGACTGAGAGCGCGGCATTTAGAGCCAGCGACTCAACATTCACCCAACTTAATTTAGCGGCGAGGGGCCCGTTAGATGATTGGGTAAAAGTAGAAGTCAGTTCTATTTCAATCACAGGTCGGGGTGACAGAGATGCCACTGCGTNTCCGCCTGGTAGGCATTGCCAACGCGGCACAGCGTTGCCTCTGAGAGGTTATTACCCAGCAACTGCATCACATAGGGTTGCAGCTGACTGTTGAACCCGCAAGGCAAGGACAGGGTTGGCGTTCCAGCCAGATCAGCTGGAATAGTGAATTGACCCTGAAAATGTTTTAGCACCTCTTTCATNGCCTCAGCATCNCCATATTGAGCGGCGCTNTCTACCTCGAATACCATGCCTCCCGATGGGCAGATCACCGCATCAACTTTCGTTAGTTCAGCATTGAATCGCTTGTTGAACTCCTCCCGTTTTCGCGTGGCCTCTACATACTCTGTGTGGCTCATCTTCATGCCGATTTCAAGCACGNCTCTGAGGTACCCTCCATACTCCTGTGCGCGACTAGGGAAAAAATCTTTGTGCACCTNAAAAGCTTCGTAACCAGCAAGCGGCAACCATAGATTGCGATACTCCATGGGGCCCTCCTGCGGCATTTGAACCTCGACACATTCCATACCGAGCTCAGAGAACTTCAAGATGGCTTTTTCTATGGCCTGCGATAGGCCGGTGTCAGTNCCGTTAATAGACCAGGCTCGATCAATACCAAGGCGCAGGCCTTTCAGCCCTGTATCGATTAGCGGGGGTATTCTCGCCGAACCAGTTGCTAACGAGGTCTCATCCTTTTCATCGAAGCCGGCTATCGCGTTATACATGACAGCCGCATCAGCGACCGAGCGGGCCATGGGGCCGACGTGGTCTAAGGATTCGGCAAGCGGCAGCACACCATAACGACTAACCCGGCCATAAGTGGGCTTGAGGCCAGTCACACCATTCGCCATTGAGGGATAACGAATTGAGCCGCCGGTATCCGTGCCAATAGCCGCAAAACACAAGCCCGCCGCAACCGCTACGCCCGACCCGGAGGATGATACCCCTGACCATAGGTTTTCACCCCAGGGGTTCTTGGGAATCGGAAAGTCCGGGTTGTAGGCAGACAAGGCCCCTTCGGTAAGGTTTAGTTTGCCGAGTAACACAGCACCGGCGTTGCGCAGCCTCTCCACGACAGTCGCGTCATAGTCCGGCACAAAGTCACGGCGCACTTTTAAGCCACCCATGGTCTTTACGTCTTTGGTAAAGCACAGGTCTTTCAGGGCAACCGGCACGCCATGTAAAGGCCCACGATAGTTGCCCCGCAGAATCTCTTGCTCTGCTAATACCGCCTGGGCATGAGCCAATTCATCAGTCACTGTGGCATAACTCAACAGATTGGCGTCAAGCCGGTTCACCCGCTCCAACATGTGCTCGGTGAGCATGAGTGGCGACAGTTCCCGGGCCCGAATCTGCTCGGAAATAGTGCTTAGCGATTGATAGTGAAGTGGTGCAGTCATGGATTTATGGCGCAGGTATCGCGTGCCCGATCATGATGGCACCTTCGAACACCGCCAGATCCAGCACGTTACGCTCGTCAATGAAGATGAAATCAAACTCACCGTTTTTGTTGCTGTCACTGTGCAGCATCACGATCATCATTTCACCGGCAGCAATATCCTTATGAATTTCGATTTCAACATCACTGTTAGTGCCTGACTCCAAGAAAGTGCGCCCCACGACGCGATCACCATTGGGAGCACCATTCATAAACGGGTGAATGACTAGCCAACCGTCTCCTTCGATCTGCACCTCAGAGAAAATCAGGGTATCACCCTGTTTTTTTACATTTTCAACGGTTATCCAATTGCTATCACCGTTACCTATACCCGACTGGGCCAAGCCGACGCTACTCGCGAAAGCGAACAGCAGGGTGGGCATTAAAGCTATCAGGCGGAACTGGCGAATGGCTAAATGCATGNTGAACCTCTTGGACTTATAAACAATTATTAGCTTCCACCAATATGAAAGCGCTTAATCACTATAGCTCTTGGTTTCCTACCATAAAAAAAGGCAGGCCATGTACCCGGCCTGCCTTTCTATCGACATGATGTTAATGCCAGAACTTAAACAAGCTCTTGAGGCTTACTCAGGTGATATTAAACCTTGTTCACTGCAGCCGCCATGGCTTCCAGCACATCCTGAACCACCGCCTGTGAGGAGGCGATATTCATACGCATGCGTCCGGCACCACCCTGACCATAGTTGGAACCTGGATTCAGGTAAACGCCAGAGTTATACACCATCCAATCTTGCATGTAGTGTTCAGGCGAACGCTTGTTATGAGACTTATACATCTCATCTGCGCCAATTGCCGCCATGGTTTTGGATAGATCCAGGAAGGTCATATATGTGCCCTCATTGCGGACATAGCCAACCGACGGCATGTTCTTTTTAACGTACTCCTCAATCATGGTGTGTGTGCGATCCATGTAGGCATTCGCCTGATCGAACCAGTCGCGGCCATACTTGTAAGCAGCGACGTTGGCAACCACGCCCAAAGTGCTAAGTTCAGCGCGATGATACTTGTTGACTCGCTCCAGCATCGTTGGAGACTTGGAGTAGTAATACGCGTTCTTCATTCCGGCGAGGTTGAATGTCTTACTGATGGCATTGAAAGTGAGGCTGTTATTCACTACGTCGCGGTCTGGCAAAGCGGAAAACGGAGTAAACTTCTGGCCATCGCGAATCACATCAGAATGGATTTCATCAGACAGCACCACTATGCCGTGCTCCAGCGCCAGTCGGCCAGCGCGCAGCAATTCATCCTCACGCCAAACATTGCCAGTAGGGTTCTGAGGGTTGCACACGATCAGGGCACGAACGTCAGAAGTCATCTTGGCTTCCAGATCATCAAAGTCGACTTCATATCGACCGTTCACTAATTTCAATTCGCTATCGACGGTATCTATATTGGCAGCGCTGGCCATGCTGTAGAAACCAGAGTAGGCAGGCGACATGATCAATACTTTGCTGCCGCGGGGCGCGAACGCGCGCATCGCAGCAATCATGCCAGGATAAACGCCGTCAGACAGAGTCACCATGCTGCTATCGATATCGTTGTTGTGATAATCGCCGTTCCACTTCACGACCTCATCGCGCAGCTCTTCGGTGCTGGCCATATAGCCCCAGCTGTGGTGTTGCACCCGCTCCATCAGTGCTTCGGTGATACAGGGTGCACACTCGAAGTCCATGGAGGCCACGCCCATACCAAATTTGAATTCACCGTTTGGATAGCTGCGGGGAGGGGAATCCCAACGTGCGCAGTTTTGACCAGCGCGGTTGTAGACCTTGTCGAAATCGTACATGCCGTTGGCAAGGCGGGGATAGTTATCCGAAGGGTTGCCGCTTTGGGCGTTGGCGGTGGAAGCGGCAGTGGCAAGTGTACCGGTCGCTCCCGCTACTGCGGTAAAACCCGCATTCTTTATGAAGGCTCTTCTATTAAGTCCAACTTTTTTAGTCATTGCGGTAACCTCTTTAACCTTTCTATCTATATGTTTTTATNNATTTTTTGAATTANTNNTAATTATNTAATCATGCAGGATATGCCTGATATGCAGTGAGTGCAAGCCTATTGAACTGGAGCANCCAAGCGCGTCTCAATACCTCAGTTACTGACCCTCAGCGTCTCTGCGCTCCTGCGCCCTAGCGCCACGCAAAATATTCACCATGCCATAATTTCCCTCATGGCAGGCATACTCATAGAGCAGGCCACCAACCTTGGTCATTGGCACAATACCAGTAAAGCTGTCGGTGAAAGTTGCGGGGTCCTCAACGGTGAATTCATAGTCCACGGTGAGTTCATCGACGCGAGTGAATCGCTCGGTTAATATCTTGTCCGCCGAAGTCCCAGCCTGGCCAAAACTGGCGGAGAGCCCGTTGAAATTGCGCGTTACCACTACCAGTGTGTCGCCGTCCCAATAGCCCCTGGAATCACCGGTCCATAAGCCCACTTCCNCATCCAGTGCTTGAGCATCCGAGGCAAAGTCGTAGAGCGGCACAATGCGCGCATCGTGAATCATCTCGGTCAACAATACTGCGGTTTCGCGGGACTGAAAAATCTGCACGTTGTTGTTATAAAGACTGGGCACGAATGGAGGCCCGGCGTTGAATCCGATGAGACAACGTTCAGATAGACCGCGATCCTCTGGGCCATCGGTGCCGATGCCGCCCGCAGCGATGCGGACAGGACGTNACTCTCCGGTGGTTGCGCCGCCATACATACCTTGGCGGGCGACAGCGCCCTCCACCAGATCGGGCAGTTGGCCATTCTCCGGATATACAATATGAGAGGTGCGCACCAGCTCGCCAATTCCCGCGTTCTCTATCCAGAAGTCGTTATAGGATTCATCTACGCCCTCGATGGCGAGAGCCCCGTCTGAACTCGCATCGGCAGCTGCTCTGCGGGCCTCAATTTCCTCGATTTCTGCAGCAGAGAGAAACTGTCGAGAGCCATACTGCGCGGGCCGCTGCATCGGCACATTCGAGGAGAAATTCCAGACACCCTGCAGATCGGGCTGGCCCCATTCCGTTCGCGGCACTTCGTAGTCACCTTGAGCCAAAACTTCGCCGGCTATAAGCAGAGAGGCTGAGAGCAGAATGGGAGAAAAAAGTGCTCTGCTGGAGCGGCGCTTCGTGTCAGTCATAAGTCTACTGTTATTTTTTTGATTTGCTGCAGAAAATAGAGATCGATACAAAATTGGGCCCCGGCGCTTTCGCCTGAGGCCCGCATCGATGCGATGGTTATCAGCCCAGCACGTCGCGGAACACGCGAACCGCAACTTCCATCTCTTCCATACTGCCTAGGGAAATTCGACAGTGGCTGTTTTCCCAAGGTGGGAAATCTCGTCCTACTGCGATTTGCTGATTCATGCAGGCCTCACGAAAGCCTCGAGCCGGCGCGCGCAAATNGACNAAAATGTGGTTGGTATGAGATTCCGGCACCTCGTAGCCCAGATCATTAAGCGCACCGACGGTGAATGCTTTGACGCGATTGTTTTCCTNGCGCTCCCACTCGATATGCTCACGGTCTTCAAAAGAAGTCAGTGCAGCGATGGCGCCAAGCATATTCACATCTCCCATGCCCCAGGCGCCGCTTATAGCCGACAGCGTCTCAGGATGCCCCATGGCATATCCAATGCGCATGCCTGCTAGGGCATGGGCCTTGGAGAACGAACGCGTGATGAAAACGTTCTTGAATTCCTGCGTCAACGCGAGGCCAGTTTGAATCTTGGCCGGATCGCCATAGTCAATGTACGCCTCATCGAGGTGAACATAAGTGCTTGGTGAATCCTTCAGGATTGCGCGCACCGTTTTATCGATTACGTCAGGGCCGTGCACAGTGCCAGATGGATTATTAGGGTTACAAATATAAACCAGACCTGCGCCTTTCGAGACAGCAACCATCTCAGGCAGATTCAGTTTAGCGTCTGCGTTTAACGGGACCAGGTTTACTGGTACGCCGATCTGGCGAGCCGTACCTTCACTGGTTGAGAAAGTTGGACCCGCAGTCACAAGGGACTTGTCTGCGTTACAAAAAGCGCGTACAGCACCCTGCAGCAACCAGGTCGAACCTGAGGCCAGCAGGACGTTGCCGCTGTTAATGTTGAAGTGAGAAGCTATTGATTCTTGCAGCTCAGGCACGTAATCCGGGGCATAGCCGCGGCCAACGCGCTTCGAGGTGTGCGCCCGAATCGCTTCCAGAACCCTGGGCCCTGGTCCTCTGCCACTCTCATTTTGGCTGAGCTGAATAATGCCTCGATCAAATTCACCCATTGTCCTGGCGTGGCGGGTTTGAGCAAAGGCACTCGGCGTAAGAATGGCGGTACCGCCAATTAGACTGGCTGCGGTGCCGATTCCGGCGGTTTTGAAAAAGCCGCGACGTGTTGTTTTCATTATCATCCTCCTGGTCCGATAGACTCGGCAGTCTGCATAGGATTTCGTGAGCTTATNGAGGTTANTTTTTNANTGACCTCATCATAGCGCCAGCTTCTTGCAAATGCCAAAGAAATAAGGGGATTGTGCACAGCTTTCAAGCAATTCGCCAAGGTCTCGCCCAATCTGTATCAAAGAGTCAAAAGCCCCGTTTGGCGGTCGGTCTGGCGGGATGAAAACTTTGTCAGTTTGTAACAGTCACGAGGAATTTCAACGTTTTACCAGTAAACTGCGATAAAACTAGAATTCTGTTATACGCCTCTTGTTGTTTTGCCGGGATAGATATCTGCTCTATGCGTTTTCTAATCAGAATGAAAAGCCGGGGTGGAAAATGGCTACCACGGGCTGCAGGCTGCTGCCTCGTCTCTGTTACCGCCCTCAGCCCCATCGCCACTCAAGCACAGGACACCGTGGGCGATGGTTCCACAGTAGTCTACGCCGCTGATTATTTCGCCGAATGGCAGCCCATCACGGCAAGTGACATGCTGGCCAGGATTCCTGGTCAAGACGCTGGAGGGCCCAGCCGCAGCGGCCCCGGTGGCTTCTCTGGCAGCCCAACACGCGGCGGCCGCGGCCTGGGAAGCGGAGCCGGCGCTACCGAAATCCTGATTAACGGCAAGCGTACCGCAGGCAAGAACAACTCGACTCAGCAAATGCTGCAGCGTATCGCCTCCTCTCAGGTACAGGAGATTCAAATTATTCGCGGCACTTCCGGTGATCTGGATGTCCGCGGCAGTGGTCAGGTCATTAACGTCGTGCTGTTTGAAGAACTTTCGTCCACCAGTTTTTCATACCAGGGGCAGGTGAACTATTCCCAGGACGACACCATACAGCCCGGTGGTACCTTCGCCGTCAATGGCCAGAATGGGGCGCTGGACTACACCGTCACCTTGCGCAGCGCACCCCGCTACCGCAACAGCCTGAACAACGAGAGCAGTATACTGGGCGATTTTTCGCCGAACGACACCGTGATCGAAGAAGTCACCGTCGATGGTGTCAATAATGAGCTTAGTTTCAATCTGGCTTATGCCTTGAGCAGCAACAGCACGCTGCAGGTAAATGGTTTACTGGCACAGCGCGATGCGCCCGTGGGCATCGATCGCGTCACCACCAACCTGCGCACCGTTCCAGTTGGCCTATTGGTAGAGCAAGAAGACAATCCCAACCCCAGAAACAACTGGGAGACCGGTTTTGATTACGAATATGAATTCGACAATGGCTCGCGCTTTAAACTGCTGGGCATCGCCAATCAGGATGACAACGAGCGCACGCGCCAGCGCTACCAGCGCTTCGGTGACAACACCGAGGAGCTCAATCTGTTCCTCGATCTTAATGCCATCACCGAAGAGCGCATTATTCGCGGCTCCTATACATTCGACATNTTTGATGGGCAGAGCNTTGAAGTCGGTGCAGAGCGCGCGCAAACCACGTTGGACTCTGCCCTTGCACTTGGCCTGAAGAGTGACTCGGGGTTGCCATCTGATGCAGTAGGCGGCCTGGNTCCGGTAAATCTTTCCAATGCCAACTCCACAGTTGANGAGATTCGCTACGAACCATTCGCCATACACAACTGGCGCATCAATCCCAAGCTCACGCTTGAATCGACATTGCTCTATGAAACTTCAGAAATTAATCAAACCGGTGATGTACTCAATTCCCGCAGTTTCGATTTCATTAAGCCGAAGGTGGATGTGCGCTATGACATCACGCCGACCTTCCAGGTTCGCGGATCAATCGAGCGTATTGTGAATCAGTTAAGCTTCTCTGACTTCGTCGCCGCCAACGACGAACAGGATAACGATGCCGCAACGCTTCGCGGCAATGCGGAACTGCGTCAGCAAACCCAGTGGCGATACACCTTGAATACTGAATACCGTCTACCGAACGATGTGGGCGTGCTTAGCGCCGAGTTCTTCTATGCCGACCATCAGGATGTGATCGACTGGATCGATGTCTCCACTTCGGAAGACAACCTGGCCTCTGTGAATGGCAACCTCGGTGATGGTGTCGAATACGGCACTAACATTAACGCCAGCATTCGCATGGGCATTATCGGCATGCCTAATCTGTTGGTCAACTCCACTCTCAGCCTGCAAGACTCTGAGGTGACTGACCCGTTTGACGGTCGCAAGCGTCGCTTCCGGGTATATCAGCGCGGCCGCTTCACCTTAACCACCCGTCACGATATCCCTGAATGGCGATTCAACTGGGGAACGCAGTACTTCGATCGCATCGACGGCAGCATGTTTCAGTATGACATCAGAGACTTCGAGTTTACCGTAGGCGAACCCTTCTACGGAGTGTTCGCAGAAATCCGTGACCGGCGCGGCATCACCTATCGGCTGGATGTGCGNCAGTTAACTGACGGCTCACAATGCCGCGAGCGCTGGCGCTATGATGGCCGTCGCTCTGATGGTGTACTCAGTGAACTGGAATATCGCTGCACACATGGCGGCACACAGCCAAGCCTGACCATCACGGGAAATTTCTAAAGCGCCAACTCTCTTTACACCGGTGCCTGCGTCCAGTCGTATCATGAATGGACACACAATAGACGGTGGCATTTGCAATAATTTTTATAAATGGCGTCTCACAGCAGTTTTACAGCCGTGTGCGTTCAGCGCTCACAAAGTCTGCTCTTATTGCTGTCTCTATACNCCTTTAGGCGAGCGTCATTTNACGTGACGGTCATACCAGTCAAGATAGCGCTCATAGCGATCAAGCACGAAACTGGGTCGCCGGATGCCATGATGCTCATCGGGATACACCACCAACTGCGTGTCCAACCCCAGTCGCTTTAACGCCTGGTAGAGTTGCTCGGAATTCAGGATTGGAACATTCCAGTCATGTTCACCTCCCATGATCAGGGTTGGCGTCACTACGTTGGCAACATCATTGAATGGTGAAATTCGCTCCCAGTTTTCCGGTGTCTCCCAGGGTAAACCTAATTCTTTCTCCCACTGCAGCTGATAATGATCGTGACCATAGTTGCTGCGATACAACACTTCACTGGCACCGGTAATAGCGCCGGCAAAACGATCAGACTTGGTAATGACGTAGTTGGTGAGAATTCCGCCATAGGACCAACCGCCTACCCCAAGCCGCGCCGGATCGGCATAACCTGCATCAATNGCATAATCCACGCCTGCCATGACATCCTCAAAGTCTTTAACGCCCCAGGACGCCCACAGCTGACGCGAAAAATCCTGACCATAGCCAGACGACCCACGTGGATTTGTCATCACCACTACATAACCGTTCGCTGCAAATAGCTGGGCATCGAAATTAAAATTGAAGTCATACTGAGACACCGGACCACCATGAATACGCAGCAGAGTCGGGTAGCGAAAGTTTTCATTGAAGCCCGGTGGCTTGTAAATAAAGCCCTCGATTTCAGTGCCATCGGCACTTTCAAACTGCACGTTCTCCACCTCAGCGAGCTGCCTCGAATCCAGAAACTTAAGATTGGTAAAGGTCAACTGCTGCAAGTTTCTGCCCGCGCCAAAGAACACCTCGGTAGGTTGCGTCGCATCGCCGATCAAAGTGGCGACATCGCCATCGGCATTCATGGAAAAATCCCGCAGGCTGATGTTGCCCTCGATCACCCTTTCGAATCCCTCGCCGCTGCGATCGATGCTGGCAAGNTGTCGTTCGCCACTGTCCTCAAGAATGAAGAAGATATCGTCGCCACTGGGCGCAAACTGTGGCGAGCCNACATTGCGATCCAAACGTGAAGTGAGTACCCGGGCACTACCGCCTGCAGCGGGTGAGATGCCGAGGTGACCGGTGGCATACCAGATCAGGTCCGGCTCGGTGACGGTGACATAGGTAATGAAATCTCCATCGGGACTCCAGGCCGGGGACGAATCAGAACCTGGATTAGTCGTTACCTGCAGCAGCGTGCCACCGGCATCGGGACTGCCAGCCGACACCACCCAGATATCACGATTGCTGTTTGCATCCGGCTCTTCCGTGCGATTGCTAGAGAAGGCAATAAGTGTGCTGTCTGGGTTCCATGCCGGTTGTGAATCATCATAGTCCCCCGAAGTAATTTGGGTGACTTCTCCANACGCCATGTCCTGCACATAAAGATGGGTACGACGACGATCAAGATAGCCCGCGTAATCGCGCTTGAATTGCAGCCTGTCGATGACCCAGGGCTCAGGCTTACCACTGNCCCCGTCTANATTNTCAGGTTCTTGGTCCCGGATCAAGAGCGCCAGCTTNCTTGCATCAGGCGACCAGCTATAACCCGACACACCTTGCTCAATCTCAGTAAGCTGANTGGCCTCACCACCGCGNCGGTCCAGACCCCATACCTGGGTCTCCTCATCATTGCGAGACGCCAGGAATGTCAGGTAGCGCCCGTCCGGGCTCCAGGCCGGATCACTTGCCGAAGCACCGACGCCAGTCATCGCAAGCGGATCCCCTCCTGCGGTCGACACCATCCAGACTCGTGTCTCGGCACTGTCGTCCTCCAAGCTGGTTTGCCTCACTGTGTAGGCAACCCAATCACCATCTGGACTCAGCACTGGATTTCCAACCTGCTGCAGCTCAAAGAAATCTTCTGCGGTGATCAAGCTCCGGTTTTCCTGTGCGCTTAATTGCGCCGCCAGNGAAACAAGGGCCAGTGGAAAAACCAAAAATATCGAAAGCCGCGAACAACGCTTGNAGGGCATCATGGGGTACTCCATTATCTTCCGGGATAAAACTGGAATAGAATCAACGACTACAGCGATGTCGCCCGGTCTAAAACAAGACACATACCCTACCACCGATGAATGATTTCCAACAAATATCGGATCTGGACAAAGTTTGCGTAGCTCAGGGTAAAAGCCTGCACACCNGTTCATCTTAATTNCATTGTCAGCGNGCGCAGCAGTCTGACCCGGTCNACGTAACGAATTGTCAANACTGCTTGCAAGACAGGGCCTACNACTTTTAAGCTAATCGCTCATTCCGGACAACACAAAGAGATCACAATGAAAATTATAAAAATCGCTTTGCAGATCGTGGGGCTGTTTTTACTCGTCCCAGCGGTGACACTCGCCACTATGCGCTTCGAGCATCGCAATGCCGATGGGCCATCCATTCTTTTTCCCGGTGGCGCGCTAGTGTCAGGGGACCTTCACGCGGGTCCGGAACCTGATTGGAGCTTTACCGCAGCAGTAGACACAATAGAGCTGGAGCTGGATTCATCTGACTCCTCCAGACTAATCTGGATTATGGACGCCGAGGGTCAGGCCTATATCGTCTCGGGCTATATGAGCTCTTTTATTGGACGACTGTGGAAGCACTGGGCGGTCGAGGCCGATGCAGGGGACGGACTGGCAGTGCTACGGGTCAACGGTGTGCGCTACGAGCGACAACTCGAACGCGTGATGGAGGGAGACGAACTCAATGGCGTTGCAGCCAGCCTGATTCGCAAGTATGCCGGCGGCAACGACAGCCCACAGGCGATTGCAGCTGTGCGCAGTCAGATCGAAGCAGGATCAACCTGGGCCTTTCGGCTCGCGCCAAGAGGATAAGCCCATGTCGATGCGAAACTATTTGATTCTTTGCGCAGCGGTCACCGTCGTAACCATTATCTCAATTCTCTTTGTGCCCGGGCTGGCTGATATGATTGAAGGTCGTTTGCTGGCTTTTCTCTCTGGCAGCGTTGTGAGTTAAGTCGACACGCGCCTGCGATTTATCGTCACCTCGTGCAAATGGGCCCTGAGGGAGAGGCCGTGGGCGCACTGGCCGAACGCGTTGAACTCCCTAACGCAAACCAGTCCTTTCACCTGCACAATCTCAAGCAGGCCGAAGTCATTCGAGTGCGCCGGAAAGGTTGCTCATTATTCTACTCGCCAACCTTTGACCGCATGAACGCATTGCTCACCTATCTGGTGGAAGATTGCTGTCAGGGCAAATTCAAGCGGAGTAGCTGTTGATAAGAAGTACAATATGAAACGTTCGCACTTACACGTTACCGTCGAAGACATTGCTAAAAGCATCGGCTCTGATAACACTCTGTTTGGGCAGAAAGCCTAAGTCACCAAAGATGACTATGCAAAATGGCTGCTCGATAACCCGGCAATCAATTTTGCCATTTCGAATCGCGGCTCAAAAGTTGGCTTAAACCACCTCGGTTTCCAGGTCGATGATGACGACCAGCTGCAGGCTATTAGCGAGCGCCTTAAGCAGGCTGAAATCGGTGGCTTCGCCGAAACTGGCGCCAACTGCTGCTATGCAAAATCTGACAAATACTGGACCAAAGACCCGGCCAACATCCCCTGGGAAAACTTTCGGTCACTGGGCGAAATTTCCCTGTTTGGTGAAGACCTTGGGCCGGAGCCGATAGAAGAGGCATTGGCGGGCAGCAGTAGTAGTGGTAATAGCTGTGGCAACTAACAGCGAGATGTTTTGGTGGTGAATTTACTGGAGGGAGATATATACACCAATCGCCTCATTGGCAATTTGATCAACTTGTTTAGTATCAACCACATTGAAACCAATTGATCCGTCGTCATTCTCCCAATGCTCAACGCCCTGCAAGGTGAGTTGATTCAATATATCTTCCCTGATCTCGGGATTCCTCATAGTGAAGCTATCAACAAGCGGTTGCTCCGGCTCAATAAGAGGCTGCGCCGATTCGACAAGGGGCGCATCGTTTTGTGCATCGATAGCGTCCTGCGTATCGCAGCCATAGAGCATTGTTGCTAATAGTACAGAGAAAACCAGTCTCATCGTTTCGAACTGTCCTCGCAGATGGGAATTACAATCTTTGCTTCTTCTACGCAGCTTTATCCGTTGATTGCTTGTCCGATTTCGCGTCTGGATCAAGCTCAGGCGGCTTTTCGATTCTCAGATTTCTTCAACGTCAGGACGCCATCTTCCGAAGGGCCATTCTTGAGCAGCTTAAGATCTAACAAATAGTCCTGAGTATTGTGCCATGGCGCATGTTCACCCTGACGGGGAAACAGGTGCATGGCACGCTTGAAGTAGCCGGGATTAAAATCGGTCACCCAATCTTGCTCTTGCATATCCTGCTCATCTTGTCTCAGCACCGGCACGCACTGATCAGTGTCAGTCGCATCCATCTTCTTTAACAGTTCACAAACGAACATGGAGTTCAGGTCGGCTCGTAAAGTCCAGGATGCATTAATGTAGCCAAAGGTTTGAATAAGATTCGGCACGCCTGAAAACATCATTCCCTGATAGAAAAAGTGATCGCTAAAATCCAGCTTGTCGCCATCCATAAAGAACTCAGCACCACCCAGCATCTCCAATTGAATGCCAGTAGCCGTAACGATGATGTCTGCCTCAACTTTTTCGCCGTCGGTCATTTCAATTCCATCGGCGGTCACCTGTTTAATGTTGCCAGTCACCACATCGGCCTTGCTTGAATTCAGGGCATTAAATAAGTCCGAGTCCGGCACCAGGCACAGGCGTTGGGTCCAGGGGTCATAGCTGGGCGTGAAGTGTTTATCCACATCGATCTCTGGCTTGAGCGCTTTGCGNAAGCGCNTGAGAATATAATCCCTGGCCTTGCCCGGATTCGTCCGCGCCTGCTTGTAAAAGTAACTCTGGAATCGAATATTGCGCCAGCGTGTGATGGCATAAGCCCAGCTGGCCGGCAGGATACTGTTCAACAGATTCGCTAAACGGTCCTTGCCCGGCATGGACAGAATGTAAGTGGGTGAGCGCTGCACCATGGTAATGTGCTTAGCCTTGTCTGCCATCGCTGGTATTAAGGTAACTGCCGTCGCACCGCTACCAATAACTGCGACAAGCTTGCCGCTATAATCCAAATCTTCTGGCCACAGCTGGGGATGGACGACGGTACCAGCGAAATCTGCCAGCCCTGATATTTCAGGCGTATATCCTTCCGCATATCGATAATAGCCACTGCACATAAACAGCAGGCGCGAGCGGTACTGAACTACCTCTCCCTGTTCATCCAGAGTCGTTGTCAGCCAGGTAGAGCTGCTGCTGTCCCAGGCCGCAGAGGTCACTCGCCTACCGAAATCAATGTTGTCACGAACCTGGTATTCATCTACCGCNTCATTGAGGTATTCCAGAATGGAGGGCCCATCAGAAATCGCCTTCGGCCGTGTCCACGGTTTGAATTTGAAACCGAATGTGTGCATATCGCTGTCAGAGCGAATACCTGGGTAGCGAAACAAATCCCAGGTGCCACCGACACTCTCGCGTGCCTCGATGACACGATAGCTCTTGTCCGGGCATTCNTTTTCCAGGTAGCAGGCAGCGCTGATACCGGAGATACCTGCACCAACGATCACAACATCAAACTGCTGTTCATTGCCTGCTTCAATTTGATTCGATTCCATGATTAAACTCTATGATTCCATGATTTAGCCCTGCGAGGCTTTGATATCCTGAGTGCGTTGAAAAGCAGGTCGTTGCAGCAACGCCTGCAGGTAACGCGTGGTGTTGGGCTTATAGCGCTCAGACAATCCCAGCCGCATGCCAAAATGCAGGGCGTACCCTACCGCAATATCCGCAATAGTAAAACGATCCGCTACCAGGAACTCCTTGCCATCAAGCGCAGCCTCCACCGCCCGAATTCTGGAGAAAAACCAGATCGTATAGTCCTCGACCACCTGGGGATTCATGCGCTCTTNCGGTTCCAGTTTGGTGTATCTCAAAATCAGAGCCAGAGGAAAGGTAAAGGTGGCATCGCTGCGGTAGAGCCAGTTCAGAAAGTCTCCGTATTCCGGCTCATCCGGCGTCACTGCCAGTGGAGTCGGGCCGTACTTCTGCACCAGGTACTGACAGATGCCGGTGGATTCCGTCAGGGTAATCCCACCATCTGTAAATGCCGGCACTGTGCCAAGTGGATTGATGTCAAGGTAGCCCTCGCGCTCGAATCGCGGGGGGAACGGCATGATCTCCAGCTCATAATCCAGATCCATCTCTTCCAGGCACCACAAGGGGCGCAGGGATCTGGAGTTATAGCAGTGAAACAGCTTCATAGTGTTGGCTCCGGGACAGCGTGTGTTCCGATTCTCTAACCTTTCACCGTTGCGGTGCAAGTCGTCAAGTCTTGCCTGATTATTGTGCAAAAATCCCGCTGAGCACAGCCGCTAATCTCAGTGCCTGTGCTTTTAAGACCCAAATTCTGGTCACTGCGATAATTAGCAAGGCTGGCACAGCTCTTGCTCAGACATGAGCGAGTCGCAAGTTCGATTCCTTATTTTCAAATTGAAGCAAACACCCGAGGAGAATTTTCCTCCCTATNGGCAGTGCGCTTCATCTTGGCGAACAAATACAGCAGAAGTCCTGAGGGTCACCAGGCTCTCATCAGNCNCCTCAACAGGCGCACTGACAAACTCTGCATGAAAAAATAAAACAACACGCTAGCAGAAGGAATCGAACTCAATTTAACTTTATCATTGAGGTTCGTACCTGTGTCTTTCCAAAAAAAACTAACCAGTAGCCGTCCTGGGCTGACCCTGTCGCTTGGCGCGGCACTTTTCATAATACCAATCCTAGTGCCATCGCCTGGCATTGCCGAAACACAGGATTTTAATGGCTTGAACGAGCGTATCCTGATGCAGACCACAGCGCTGGATCAGCAGGAATCTCAATTGGGGCGCTATCACATGTCNCTGGCTGAACCGCTCCACACCCTGGCCCGCATTCAATTGCAGGCGAATCGCTTTGACGACGCCAGGGGCAACGCGGATAGAGCCCTGCAGATAATTCGCTGGTCTGATGGCCTTGAGTCTCCGCTGCAATTCGAGTTCCTCCAGCTAGTCATCGANATAGAGATGGCCCGGGACAACTGGGATGACCTCGACGATAAGATAAAACATTACACCTGGNTCTTANGNAACAAATACCNGGGNGACTCTATATCCCGGCTTCGGCACATGCAGTGGTTAGTTGATGTCCACGCCGGTGGCGCTGCGCGCGATGATAAGGAACGGCGAGCCTATCACTTNATACAATCAACTGGCATCAATGAGGTCGCCGTGCAGTATGCCCAGGTTCANGGTCTGACTGCCGAGCCGCTCTATGCGAATCTGTTGTTCTCACTCTCCAGAGCCTATCACCGGGAAAACGAAGGTATCCGCCAGCGTGGCAGTGTGAGTTACAGATTACGGGAACTGTATCCAGGCCTGCATATTCTGGAGGACCGGGATGTCGCTATCGCCAAACGTTATCGCTTCGGCCTTGAGAAGCTGGAAATGCTGCGCGATGCGATGAGTACATCACCTGCGTTCGATANAGAGGNGGTGCTGCTCAGTGAATTCTATATAGCCGCCTGGAATGAACTCTATGGACAGGAGGAAGACCTTAAAGCCTCGCTGCTGCGCATAGACAATTTTCATGCCCATTCCGAAATCAGCAAAGAGCGAATCATGCGTCTGTTTGAGCTGCGCGCCAAGTTACCTCAGCATCGTTTGGTGCTTGATGCAGACTACCTGAGTAATGATCTTGTCAGCGCTGGTGACTAGCGTGTTCAGACAAACAGGCACCAGCTCGACAGGGTGAGTCTGCCTAAGCAAACAGTGACGCCAGCACCCGGCGCTTACCCTGGAACGGGCGGCGGCCGTGCATGACCAGAAAGTTGTCTACCAGCGCAATATCCCCGGTTTGCCAGGGCACATCAAAGGTGAGCTCTTCGCCGGCGTCGCACACAATACGCATATCACGCTCTTCAATTGCCTGGCCATCGCCGAAGCTCACTGATTTNCTAGCCTGATTACGGGCGTCCTGCCAGCCACGGAAAGCAGCGATGAGCTGATTGAAAAATACGCGCCGACCGTCATCGAGCGAGCGTATTGCAGGCAAAACTGGCGTGGTAGCCTGCAGGCTATCATCGGCCATCCACTCAAANCCGTAACCAAGGGCCGACAACCGCGTTTCCGCCTCTGCCTTAGTCGCTACGGACAGGGTGCTCTGCCAGGAGCGTCCCTGCCCAGACGCCAGGTCAGCGCTGGCGGGCATGACATTGGTGTAGCGCACACCCTCTTGCTCGCAGCGGCGGACAAATTCCGGTGCGCGCTCTTCCAATACCGAAAGCACGGCATCGGACCGGCACAGCGGCGTCGCGCCACCGCTGCTGGGCGCCAACTCGCAGTAGAACATCAGCTTACTTGGATAAACCGGGGTCTGAGCCATTTCATGGTGTAGATAGATTTCCACTTCCGGCGGTGCTTCATTGGCCGTAAACACTCGTTCCGTGCGATTTTTGCGCACTGCGTTGGACAGCGACTCAGCGTAGCTGAAATTTGCCAGCCCCAGGCTCTGCACCACACGATCGAAATCAAGGTCAGAACGAGCGGGCAAGCCGCGAAACAAAATGGCGCCTCGCTCTGCTAACTGCTCAAGCAGTGCCTGTTGGTTCTCCTGCACCCAGGCCGCTACTGCGTCAATATCCTGAAGCTCAGCTTCAGCCTGATAGATGAGGGGGAAACTGGTCCCGTGGTTGAGTTGNTGCGCAAGCGCGACTTCCTGTACGGCTGGAATCATGGTCTTAATCGTATATTGGATAAAAGGTATTGAAGGCNGCTTCGCAGAATACCGCTGGGTCATTAAAACGACGGTTTCTGTTTAATGCCGATATTGCCTGCATTTCTTCAGCGTTCAGCTCAAAGTCAAAAAGCGCAAGATTTTCTTTTAGCCGCCCCCTGCGCGCAGTCTTTGGAATAATCGCGGTGCCTCTCTGGACACCCCAGCGCAAAACAACCTGCGCTGGTGTCTTGCCCAATCTCGCCGCCGCAACTTTCACTGCTTCCATTTCCAGCACAGACTCATTTTCCGTCGCCATATCCAGTGAGACATAAGACAGTGCGCCCAAAGGAGAGAAGGCCGTCACCGTCATGCCGTAATCCTGTGCCAGCTTGATCAGTCGTTCCTGAGTGAGATAGGGATGCGCTTCAACCTGAAGCACTTCGGGCTTTTGTTTGGCATAGGCCATGAGGTCATGTAACAGGGCAGAGTTGTAGTTACACACCCCGATGTGCTTGACCAGGCCAGACGCTTTCAAGTCTTCCATNNCAGCCCAGGTCTGGTGCAGAGGAACCGGGTCGATTTCCATGCGCGGCGCTTCGGCATCCGGATCGAAAAACCATTCCGGAGGATAGCGCACATCAAAGTCGACAAACTTCAGAGCTATTGGAAAGTGAATCAGGTACAGATCGAGATAGTCCAGGCCGAGGTCGGAGAGCGTCTTTTCGCAGGCCGCACGCACATGCTCTGGCCGATGGTAGTTGTTCCAAAGTTTTGACGTCACCCACAGATCCTCGCGCTGGCACAGACCCGCGGCCAGCGCAGATTTGATGCCCTCACCGGCCTCTTTTTCATTGCCATAGTCTGCTGCGCTGTCCAGGTGGCGGTAACCAGCTTCTATAGCAGCATGCACCAGATCGGCCGTATCAGGCTTATCGATCTTCCATAAACCAAANCCGGCCGCGGGCAGAATATCGCCGCCTATAGCAAAACTGGATGGCATAAAATTCTCCTTGGACTAAATTACTTCACGACCACTTACTGCAATGGTAGACCCAACAATTTGCACTTCAACTTAAACAGCAAATCACTCTGTCTGCATACCGACAAACTACCAGACTAACACGTCAGCCAGACCCTGTGCCGTCGCGTAGTCTTGCACTGCGACTACCTCGCCAGTCTCAGCGGAATGCTGGGCAGCGCTCGCCACCAGCATGGCCCAGAGACCCTGCTCACAGGTCGCGCTATCCTGCGCCTTGCCTTCCAGCTGATCGATAAAGGCCTCATGTTCGAAAAAAGTCGCGCCATGATGCCCGCTGGGTTCGATTGGGTCGGGATAAGTTACATCAAGCCCGGTATAGGCGGGATGATCCGCCACCTCAACCATGATGCTGGCCTTGGAACGTGTGTCCGGTGTAAAACTGGACCGCTCCGTGGCCAGGATGCGCCCTTTCTCGCCGGTGACGCCTAGCTCTTCATACAGTTCCTGGCTAAACATATTGAGCGTAAAACTGGCTTTCACCCCATTGCTGTACTGCATCACTACCAGGGCATGATCGTGGATGTCTGACTGCCTGCCCTCGTATTCAAAGTCGACAAAATTGACCGCCTGACCGCTNATGGCATACACGGTTTCCACCCGAGCGCCTGCCATCAGGTTAATCAAATCNAAATAATGGCAGCACTTCTCAACCAGCGTGCCGCCGGAGTATTCGTTGAACTTGTTCCACTGTTTGACCTTGTCGAGGAACGGCGGGCGATACTCACTCATAGTCACAGTCTTGATAGCACCGAGGCTGCCCTGCTNTTTCACTTCGTGGAATGCATCCAGGTACTGCGACTTGTAGCGATACTGCATGCCGAGCTGAATAATGCCGGGATAGNCCTGCGCAAGCAGCAGTATGGACCGGGCATCCTGCAGCCGGGTAGCCATGGGCTTTTCAATAAACAGCGGCTTGCCGGTGTGTTTGATCTGCTGTAGCACGTCGAAGTGTGTNAAGTTCGGTGTACAAACAAATATCGCGTCAACTTCAGGATCGGCGCANGCAGTTTGCAGATCNTGGTAGACCTGCAGAGGCTGTGCTGAATATTTTGCGAATTCCTCTTGCGCGAGACTAATGCTGTCAGCATCAACATCATGAACACCGTGGATTCGCGCCCGCCCCAACAGCGTTGCCACTCGCATGTGTTCCCGACCAATCATGCCGCAGCCGACTATCAGCAACTTGAATCCGGGCTCACCCTGAGCGCTATAGTCTTTGACGCGTTCGGCGCGCTCAGTGGAGGTTTCGTTGTAAAAGTGACTGCGGGTCATTGCTTTTTGTTTCTCATCATTATTTCTCAAGCCCGTACTTTGAGCGGCGCCGGTTCACGGGTGGTAAACCAGAACCAGCCCATGGCATTAAGCAGAAACAGCAATCCCAGCAGGGGTAAGAACAGCTCACTGATACCGCCTACCAATCCGACCGGTGAAAACAGCAGATACAAAGCGACCACGCAGGACAAAAGCGTGACCGCGCAGGGGATGGCGAAGCGCCACGGAGTTAAGTCAACCAGCTCACGGGTATGATAGCTCCATTCCTGCTCGCGCGGCTTGATTACGCCGAGGGACAGCATGATTCCAATCTCCACCACGAACAGAATCGCGTAAAGATGCAGAAAATGAATATTGATCTGCTCATTGAGCACGAACTGAAACAGTCCATATGCCAGGATGTGAAACACAATCACAATCTTGGCGCCAAGTGCAGGTACCCGCTTGGTAAACAGGCCCACGATCACGATGGCAATGACGGGAATATTATAGAAACCAGTAAAGATTCGAATGATCTGCCACAGCCCCTCAGGTGCATATTGCAGCAGCGGNGCTACTATAAAAGAAAACAGGGCTATTACCACGCTGGCCCGTTTGGCGACGGCTACCATTTCTTCATCGCTGAGCGCATCACCTTTCAGTGGTGCGTACACATCTAGGCAGAACAGCGTGGCAGCACTGTTGAGCAAAGAATTGAAGGAGCTGAATACTGCGCCCAGCAGCACTGCGAGGAAGAAGCCAGTGGCATAGATCGGCAACACATCCCGGATCAACTGGGGATAGGCNAGGTCTATGGAATCTAGCTGATCTCCGTATAGATGGTATGCAATGACACCCGGCACCATCATCAAAAATGGCACCAGTACTTTAAAAAAGCCGGAAAACAATACGCCCTTCTGCCCTTCAGCCAAATTCTTGGCTCCTAGGGTTCGCTGAATTACATACTGATTCGTGCACCAATAAAACAGGTTTGCGAACACCATGCCGGTAAACAGTGTCGCAAACGGCGTAGGGTCGNCCGCAGAGCCAATCGCATTCAGTTTTTCTGTGTCGGTGGTAACGACGATCNCCATGCCCCGCAGGATGCTGCCCTCCCCCAGCGCGGAAAATCCCAGCAGCGGTACNGCTGTACCAATGAGCAGCAATCCAACACCGTTCAGGGTATCTGACACCGCTACTGCCCTCAGCCCGCCAAAGATGGCATAGAGCGCGCCGATGCAGCCTATCGCTATAATGGTGATGACTAGCCCGGTGCTATAACTCACCGCCAGCAGATTAGGCACATCGAACAGCTGCAGCACGGCAATGGAACCCGAATAAAGCACACCCGGAATAGTGACCAGGCCATAGCCCACCATGAACAGCACTACCGTCATCCGGCGCACGCCATCNTCAAANCGATCACACAAAAACTCGGGCAGGGTAGTAAAAGCNCCAGCGAGATANCGCGGCAGGAAAATAAANGCCATACATACGGTGGCGAANGCCGCCGTCACTTCCCACGCCATGCTGCTAAGATTGAATCCNTAGGCGGAGCCATTCAGTCCAATGAGCTGCTCAGCGGACAGATTGGTTAGCAGCAGTGAGCCAGCAATGAACACAGCGCTGAGCCCGCGACCCGCCAGAAAATATCCATCCCTGGTGCTCACCTCGCCACGGGTCTTGCGATAGGACACATAGGCTACCAGCGCCATAAAAAAGACGCAGCTGCCTAGAGTCAGGCTTAGGTCAGAGGTACTCAATGACTGCTTCCGCTATTTATTGTTTGTTGTTTTATTGGTGTTACTTTATTGATGATGGTTCGCTGGTGTTGGGGCAAGGTTCCCAGACAGCAGCAGCGCGGGTANCGTCCATTCTATCGCAAAGCAGCGCGTTCTGGTGATTCCTTTTATATGTGTTAGGATTCTTTAGATCAGTCTATCGAGTTTTGTGAGGTTGCAATAACAATGGCTATCGGGTCCCGACTAACTAAATCTGCTGCCGCGCTGGCGCTTTTCGCTGCGGCCTTTCTTACCGGCACCGCGTCAGCCCAATCCATAATGGAGCGGGTTGAGCACAAATATGCAGACAATGGTGGCGTGGCTATCCACTATGCCAAGACGGGCAGCGGTCCCCTCATGGTCTTTATTCACGGCTTCCCTGATTTTTGGTACACCTGGCACCACCAAATGGAAGGCCTGGCAGATCGCTATACAGTGGCTGCGCTGGATACTCGCGGTTACAACATGAGTGACAAGCCCGAGGGGGTAGCAAACTATGACATGGCCATGCTCACCGCCGATGTCGCCGCAGTTATCAAAGCGGAGGGTCAAGACAGTGCGGTAGTCGTGGGCCACGACTGGGGTGGTGGTATCGCCTGGAGCTTCGCTGCTGGCTATCCACAGATGACCGAACGCCTTATCATCATGAACCTGCCTCACATCAAGGGGCTGCAAAGAGAGCTGGCCACGCTGGGTCAACAGCATGAAAACTCTCAGTATGCGCGCAATTTCCAACAGCCCGATTCCCACGAGAATATAAGCCCAGCGGGTCTGGCAATGGCTTTGTCTCGGGGTGATGCGGCGCTTCAGGAGATTTATCTGGAGGCATTCGAAAACTCCAGCGCCGATGCCATGATGAACTACTACCGCGCCAACTACCCGCGCGCTCCCTACGAGGGTGGGCCCTGGGCCGAGCTGCCGAGAATTCAGGCACCGGTACTGCAGTTCCACGGACTCAATGATACGGCACTGCTTGCACCAGCGCTGAATAACACCTGGGAAGAGCTGGACCAGGACTGGACGCTGGTCACTATTCCCGATGTGGGCCACTGGCCTCACCATGAAAAGCCAGAGATGGTGACCAACATGATAAGGGCCTGGCTGAGCCTGCATGAGTGAACCCCAGTTTTCCTGACTACAGACTGCGCTGCGGCTGGAATGCGTTGCTTCCGAGGCGTGAGCCTGCGCCGACACTAAGCACCGACATCGACTCCGACGTTGCTATTATCGGCGCCGGTTACACTGGCATCGCCATCGCCAAACGCTGGCAGACACATTATCCTGACCAATCCGTCGCCCTGATCGATTCCAGTGAAATTGGCGAGGGCAATCCCGGCCGCAACTCGGGCTTCCTGCTGGAAACTGCCCTGGCAGAAGATGCGGACGCGGCCAACCTGGATCGAATGCGCCGGAGCAATGCGATGATTGCAGCGACCCTGCAGGACATCTTGCAGGATATTGCAGACTCCGGCGAAAGCGTAGACATGGCCCGCACAGGCACCTATCGCGCCGCCGCCAGCGACATTGGCGCACGCTCAATCGCGCGCTACGAGGCGTTTCTGCAGGCCGCCGAACTTCCTTATGAAAAGCTGACCAGAAGCGACCTTCAGCAGCGCATTGGCAGCAGTTATTTTCAGGAAGGCCTGTACTCACCCCACTGCTATCTGGCGCAGCCCGCCCAGCTCATCCGAGCGCTAATCACTGCCCTGCCCGATACCGTGTCATGCTTTGAGAACACACCGGCGCTGAGTATTGAAAACCGCGGCGGCAGGTGGCTTGTCACCACTCCCAAGGGCAAGATCCGATGTGACAAGCTATTCCTGGCCAACAATGCTTTCGCCAAATCCCTGGGCATCGGCCAGTCTCAGCTGGTCGCCATGTATACCTATGCGGGGCTCACGCCTGTACTGTCAGAGTCCCTGCATTCACAACTCGGCTCGGACGGTAATTGGGGCCTACTGCCAACCCATCGCCAGGGCAGCACCTTGCGCCGCACTGTCGATCAGCGCCTGCTGATTCGCTCTTCTCACGACTATGAGCATGAGGCCAGTAGCAGTCATGTCAGAGTCTCCCTTACTCGCAAGATGCACGCGCGCTTTCCTCAGCTTAAAGGTGTCTCGCTGGAGTCAGTCTGGGGCGGCGCGGTAGGTTTCACTTACAATGGTGGACTGGTTTGGGGAAANGAAAAGCCGGGTCTATTTGTATCTGCCGGGTGTAATGGCGGCGGCACCGTCAAAGGCACACTGCTCGGTCGGCTTTTGGCAGACCTGGCCGTCGGCGCTGACGTGCCAGATGTCACTGATTTATTNGGCAAAGCGAGCTGGATNCCGCCAGAGCCAATTCGCGCGCTCGGCTTCCATATCACNTCGCAGCTGGAACAGTGGGCCGGGCGAGCCGAAATGTAATCCTGTGAGCAGATATGCTTTAATCGAGCTAAACAAGAATTAGCCGTCGCNATGGAAGTCACCGACTATATTGGTCCCCTCTCGCTAATACCTGCCACAGTTGCGATTCTGCTGGCGTTCATTACCCGTAATACTGTGTTCTCCCTGGCGGTTGCCTGCCTGGCTGGTGTGCTGGTGGCGGGNGAAGGGCTTTTGGGNTTTCCCAATTTATTGGTCGGCGCCCTGGGCAATGAAGATTTCTCCTGGATCTTTCTGCTGGAGCTGTTCATTGGCATCCTAATTGCCTTTTTTCAGCGCACCGGCGCCATTCTTAATTTTACTCAGTTCATTGAGAACCGAAAGATGACCCGTAAACGGGTGCAGCTCATCTCCTGGTTCATGGGTATGTTCGTCTATTTNAGCGATTACTTCAGTCCACTGTTTGTGGGNTCCACCATGCGAGCCCTCTCNGATCGCTTCAATATTTCCAGGGAAAAGCTNGCCTATATATGCGACTCCACTTCCGCCCCGGTGAGCATCCTGGTGCCGATCACGGGCTGGGCGGTGCTGGTCGCTGGACTNATCATAGGCATGGGACCAATCGAAGATGCCGGCGACGCCATGACTGCGTTTATCATTTCGATTCCCTTCAACATCTATTCAATCCTCGCAGTCGTGATGGTTGGTTTGATCGCCTCCGGTATCCTGCCGGACTTCGGGCCCATGCGCGTTGCGGAAGAGCGCGCCATGAAGGAANGCAAACTGGTGCGGGACGGTGCACAGCCTCTGATGGGCGACGAACTCACCAGCATCGACCCATTCCCTGGCATCAAGACCAGCCTGGTCTGGAATTTCCTGTTCCCGGCCCTGCTGGTGATCGGCTTTGCGCTGAGCAGTGTGTTTCTCACCGGCAGCGCCAGGCCTCTGGAATCCTTCCTGCTGGCATCGGTCATAGCTGCCATTGTCATGCGCGTGCAGGGGGTTCCCCTATTCGAGATTACCAACACCGCCATGGCTGGCATCAAGGGCATCATGCCCGCCGTGATAATACTTGCCTTTGCCTACGCCCTGAATGACCTGTCGGCCGCGCTCAATACCGCCCAATACATCATCTCGGTGACAGAGTCCTGGCTGACTCCCAGCGTGCTGCCGATGCTGGCGTTTCTGATTACAGGTTTTGTTGCCTTCTCCACGGGCACCTCTTGGGGCACCTATGCCATCATGATCCCAATCGCCGTGCCGCTTGCCTTCAGCTTCTCCGGCAATGAACTGGACACGGTGGTGTACACCACCATTGCGGCGGTTTCCGGTGGCGGCGTGTTTGGTGATCACTGCTCACCCCTTTCTGACACCTCAATCCTGGCCTCGACTGGCGCTGCGTCTGACCATATCGACCACGTCAAAACCCAACTCCCCTACGCCGCTATCATTGGAGGGATTTCGGTTCTGCTGTACTTATTGGTGGGTAGCGCTTTCTAGCGCTGCCGCACAGGCTCAAAGCTTTCATCCGAATCGGGATTTCAGGCTTGGTAGCAGTGGAAGCAGCGCAGCATGAAAAGTGGATAAGAGGTCGGGGTTAGCCCCGCGCAGGTAATGCCTGTACCAAGTGCTGCAGGGTACTCCCGCAATCTGCCAGGACCTTCAATCGCAGCATGTCGTCGGCCCGGGTCAGCCCCTCGTTGATACACAGGATCGGGATGTCATTTTCTTGGGCAAACTTACAGAATCGAAAACTGGAAAACACCATGAGTGAAGTGCCAACCACTAATAGCGCGTCAGCCTGGCTGAGCTGGTCATAAACGGCGTTCACGATTTCCTTATCCACAGAGCTGCCGTAAAAAACCACGTTGGGTTTCAGCAGACCACTACAGCGAAAACAGCTGGGCACTTGCATGTCATTCAGCACTTCGCCTTCGATCTGGGCATCGCCGTCGGGCGCTGCGGTCACCTTGATCTCATCCAAATGCGCGTTGTTCTGCGCCAGCCAGTTCTGCACGTCGGCTCGAGTCATTGTTTCACCGCAATCTATGCAGATCACCTGGTCCAGGCGTCCATGCAGATCTATGACTTTGCGATGCCCTGCCTTCTGGTGCAAGCGGTCGATATTCTGCGTCACCAGAGTCTGCACATAGCCGAGGTCTTCGAGCTTACTTAGCGCGATATGGGCCGCGTTGGGTCTGGCGTTGGCGACGTTGGGCCAGCCTTTGTAACTGCGTGCCCAGTAACGCTGGCGTGTCGCGTGATGGAGAATAAACTCCCCATGCTGGATAGGCTTGTTGGATTTCCACACACCAGCCGCATCACGATAGGTGGGAATGCCTGAATGCTGGCTGATACCGGCCCCGCTTAAGGCCAACACGCGGGGGTGCTCTTCTACAAAAGCCTGCAGTTCTTCAACGCCAACGCCGCCCACAGCCACTCCGCTTTGCAGCTGCGCCTGGACGAACTGAACTTGACCCAGCGGATCAGCGGACACAAATAGCTCCTTCTTCGCAAATCAGCCGCTGTTGTAAATTTGAACTTGTCATTACTAACTCTTTCGGCGCGCCCGCCCCAGTCGCTGATGGCTTTTCCGTTCGCCGATGGCTCCTGTTTTACTGCGTCACCGTACCGGGCATCACCTCGAATCCTGCATTAAAGGTGATCAACACAGCCGCCAGCTGTAACAAAACACTGCTGTCACCCGACACCGAACCCACGCCTGCCTGCAGCTGTTCAGCGAGGGTTGTCCGTCCCATGATTACGGGATCCAGATCAGTGCGGTTCATGGTAATGGTGGCGTCGGCTGTATCGGACTGATAGCCCTCGATATTGGTTAGGGTGCCGCCGCTCAGTTCCACTACGAATTCCTGGCCCGTATCCGGCGTAACAAAATTGATCACGAACTGCTCACCATCGGCACGCTCACTGTCGACTCGGGTGGCGACAGCGTCCCACCACTGGCTGGTAGTCATGGCTCGCGCCAAGCTCGGGCTGGTGCCGCGCGGGGCAGGCAAACTGCCGGTGCCATTACGCAGTTCATGCGCCGCCGCCAGGAAAACGTTACGCATGCTCGCACTCTCGTACTGATAGCCAAGCTGTTCGAAAACAGCCGCCAGCAAGTCTTTGGCTGAAGCATTTTGCGGCTCGGCATAAACCAGCTTGTTGAGAATCTCCATGGCCAGTCGGTAATCCCCGCCGTCATGGAGCTCCTGCGCCTTGCCCAGAATCGCCGCAGCGCCCCCCATCATCTCCACATACAGCGGAGCGGATTCAGTCAGTGACAGAGGCGCCAGCGTCGCCGGATTACCATCCCAGTAACCCAGGTAGCGATTAAGCACTGCGCGGGAGTTATGGAACTCGGAACCATGGTACTGGCGCACCGACCACTGCTGCTGCAGACTCTCAGGCACCTGATACTCATTGTGAATTTCGTTAATGGTTACACCCTGGTTCGCTAGGTTGAGCACCTGGTTATTAAGATTGGCATAGGCATCGCGCTGCGCCCTCATAACTTGCTGGATACGGTCATTGCCCCAGCGTGGCCAGTTGTGTGAAGACACTAACACCTCGGCTTCACGACCATATCGGTAGAGCGCCTCGTTGATGCCTTTCGACCAGGCCAGCGCATCTCTCACCAGGGCCCCACGCAGGGTATAAATATTGTGGATGGTTGCCGTGATGTTCTCGGCGGCCCAGAAAATTTTCTGCTCGGGGAACCAGGTGTTCATCTCAGCCGGCGCTTCAGTACCAGGTGTATTTTGAAACACCATGGTCACGCCATCGATGACATGGGTTTCGTAGTCATCCTCAATGACCAGAGAGGGCGCGACCAGCCCCGTGGTGCCGGCGGCCAGCCCTTTTCCGATCGCTGAGTCCACCTGACCAAAACGGCTGGAAGGTATCAGGCGCCCATATTGAAGTGCCGCACGACGTGACATAGCGTTTCCGGCATAAACGTTTTCGGAAATCGCCTCTTCCATAAAGCCTGATGGTGCAATCACCTCTAACTCACCTGCAGCCACCTCGGCTTCATCAATGATGCCATGCACGCCCCCAAAATGGTCGATATGTGAATGGGAATACACCACCGCCTTGATCGGGAATTCTCCAAGCTGTTCAGTCGCTAATTCAAACGCAGCTGCAGCCGTCTCATCAGTCAGCAGTGTATCGAAGATGACCCAACCCGTTTCGCCTTTCACCAGAGTCATATTGGCCAAATCGAAGCCCCTGACCTGGTACAGGAAATCAGGTACGACTTCGAACAAGCCGAAGTTCATGTTGAGCGTCGCTTGACGCTGTAGGGAAGGATGAATCGAATCGTGGTCTTCACCGGTTAGCAAGAAATCATAACGTGTCATGTCCCACACTATATTTCCAGCCGCGCCGATGATCTGGCGCGAGTCAGGCTCGGCAATAAAACCGCGCCTGGCCTCTTCGAAGTCCCGCTCGTCTTCAAACGGCAGACTATCCCGTAAAGCCGACTGCAGGGAACTGGTGTGAGAACTGGGCTGAGACCCTTTAGGATTGAAATGATCCTGCGCGATTAATAGTCCCGGCAGTANCCNTAGCGCTGCAAACACAAGAGAAANAGGTAAGGAGTAGGCGGTAAGAATTTTGTGCGGGCGGGCTGTCATAAGGTTTTCCTGTCAGGCATGCAAGTCCGGGCCCATTATAACCTTGTAATCCACCCAAGTCGGACTTGTTCTGAGAGGCCAGAAAAACCGCCTGTGATTGGCCAGCTTCAGCGCAGCAGCAGGGAATCGCTTTAGTATCCGCGGCAGAGAGTCGAGGGCCGTGCCAGGGCCTGAGAGAAAACCGACAAGATCCCAGGTCAGTTTGGCGAATTTCACCAATGAATATGCCCCGACCGCACAATTGTGCCGGTGGGCTTCAGCGTGAAACTGCTATCTATATGTTTATATTGATTATTTTTCCTGACACGGAATTCGCTGCCTGGATATAAAACCAGGTTCAGCGTGAACTGGCTCTGGCATTTGAGCCATGAGTTGGCGCTGGACATTTTACGGCTGAGGGTTTCTGTGAAATTCACAGTAATCATTAGTCAGCTATGACGTCCTAAAAGAATACGGGGCGAGAATCCCAACTCGAATTCAGGCAAATTTCAAATGCCTTGGCCTGACCGCTGGGATATGGACTGGGGCTGGGCTACACGTCGTTCTTCGCGGCAACCGTAAACTTTAATTTCCTCCCGTTTATAGTGAGCCCGGGCTTATCGACTGCGATAGCCCTCGCCGCAGTGTTCTCACAGAGCTTGAAGAGCGCCCGGGTCCAACCGGCGATGGTGCTCCGCTATGAATAGGTACGAAGGGAATATGGCTGG
>NYWC01000080.1 GCA_002684935.1 Gammaproteobacteria bacterium | reverse complement strand
AAATTAGAACCGCATTCTTTTCAGCAGCAAGCGATTTTGAGTGGGTGGTTTTCCCTGCACCTATCTCCCCGCAGGCAAATACAGCGCCGCGGTGGCCAACTTGCTAGATCTCTATTCAGTTCAGCTCGCGTTTAATCCGGTAAAGAAAAAACGTAGATCGCATTACCCCACCGCGGATAGGTAATCTCCGTAGCAATAACACCTGGCACTGTGCGTGGGCTGGTGCCACCCAAGGCGGTGGTCACTGCAATATACTGTTTGCCATCAATTGCAAAAGAGACTGGATGTCCCTGCACCGACGTGCCGAGCCGGGTTTCCCAAAGGATATCGCCAGTATCCACATCGAAAGCCTTGAAGCGTCGATCCAGGTCGCCGACAAACACCAGGCCGCCGCCAGTAGAGATCGTGCCGGTGTGCAGCGAGGCACGCTGCTGATGACTCCAGACCTCTTCCATGGTGTCCGCATGGTAGGCACCGACCTTACCCAGATTGCCATTGGTGCCGGGCATCTCGAAAAATTTACGACTGGCCGCAAGGCCGCCCCCGCCCTGAACCAGAGCGACTTCGCGGGCCGCATTTTCTAGGCAGGTCTGGCTCAGGGGCGCAATGATCAGTCCCGAGGGCGGGTGGTAGGTCATGGAATGCCAGTCCTTACCACCGGCACTGGAAGGGCAGGCTGAGGTCCACTCGTTAAGCTGGGCATTCTTGATATCTTCGCGATAGGTCACTTCTCCGGTTTCCGGGTCGATATGGGTGAAGGCATTCTGGAAGACCGTTTCCGTAAAGCCTTTGAACTTGCCCGTAACGCGGTCGTTCTTCCAGAGAATGCCGTACTTCCCGAGTGAGTAAACCAACTGCTCACCGCCACGATTTATGAGCACGCGCTCAAACACCTCATCCAGATCCAGTGCTTCAGCTGGCACGTGCTGGAAATACCAGTCCAGCTCGCCGGTATCGGTGCTGACCGCAACCGTTGAGTTGGTGTAGAGGCCGACATCGTTAATTGTCATGTGGCGAGATACCGGCACCCAGGGCTTCTGCTGTGCTGTGCCCCAGTAGGTGAGCTTCAGGTCGGGGTCGTAGGAACCGGTTATCCAGGTTTCACCGCCGGCGCGAAAGACGTTGTCGAGCCCGCCCCAGGTGTCGCCGCCGGGCTCGCCCATCTCGGCAATAGTTTCAAATTGCCAAAGCAACTCACCATTATCGGCGTCGTAAGCGCTGATGTAGCAGTCCTCAGGGATATAGCGTGCGCAGCCTGCAAGCCCCAGGATGACCTTGCCATCTGCGACTATAGGCCCCGAAGAATTCGAAAAGCCCTTGCTGTTATCCGCAACTACAGCTTCCCATACCTGCTCACCGGTGCGCGCATCCAGAGCAACCAGGCGGGCATCCGTGGTGGCCTGGATGATCTTGTCCTCGTACATCGCAATATTCCGCATGTCCTGGCGATTGGCTGGGCCACTCCAGTGCTCCCAGATGAGTTCGCCAGTTTTGCCATCCAGCGCCTGGATAACGTTACCGGGATTAATCAGGTAGACAATCCCGTTGTAGACTAGTGGCGCTGGTTCCGAGTCGCCCTCATGCATATTCCAGACCCACTCAAGGGTCAGGTTGCCCACATTGTTCTTGTCGATCTGATCGAGCGGGCTGTAGGAGTGGGCGTAATAGTTGCGACGATGCATGGGCCAGTCATTGGGGCTGGGGTCTCTCAACATGGCATCGCTAAGCGGGACAAAGGGCACAAAATCCTCGGTGTTTCCGGCAACGGTTAATCCTTCAGGTGCCGGTGGTTCCGCCCGTTCTCGGCGCGCCACGGCTCGCGAGATATTGTCAGAAATCTCGAAATCCGTTTCCGCTGTTAGCGCAGCCACTACGCTGTCCACACCATTCACGCTGAGAATATGGGCAACAATATCGATATAGTTGCCCTCGGTCAGACTTTCATTTCCGCCCGGCGGCATATTTGCCTGGATATTGCCCAGCAGTAGAGCGGGGGTCTGTCCACCCCAGCGCTGTATGAAGCTACTGCCCGACAGCAGGGGTCCCAGGGTGGTCCCTTCCAGGTTACCGCCATGGCAGACTGCGCAATTCAATTCATAGAGATCCGCACCTGAGTCGGCCTGGGTATCAAAAGAAACAGCCGCTGTGACTGCACTAGTCTCGGCTGAAACCGGTGGGGTAGTCGCAACTTCAATTGCCGTGCTTGACGGCTCTTCTCCTCCGCAGGCGGTTAATACGGCAAAACCAAGTGTTGCGGCGGCAAGCTTGATTGATTTTCCAGGCAGTAAGGTTTTGTGCTGTTGGGTTGTTTTCATAAGGAACTCTTTTGGGGCTTTCAGCTTTCTCGAGGGCAGCTTACTACTAGTTATCGAAGTGGCTACGCAGGAAAATCCATCCCCGCAACTCACCCGGCGTATTATTGACGCTATGAACTTGCACATAAAGCGCATTGTTCTGGAGCGCTTCGACTTGTTCATCCGTGAGCTCCAGGCTTGCGCTAATCTCGCCGCTGGTGGCTTGATTAATCTCCAGGGTGTGAACCACAGGGCCGGGTTGTGCCGGCGGTCCGTTGTGTAGGTGAGCACCGGTGGCAATGGAACTCATTCCAGTAAAGTTCCCGCTGACCTCCAGCGTATTGTCGCTGAGGGTAAGGATTACCTCACCCTCACCGAGAATTTCTGTGACAGTCTGCGGAGTAGTCGGCATGGGTGACAGTCGGGCGCGGAAAACTTCTTGGGCGAAACCCAAGGTACCCATAGTCAGCAGAAATAATGAAAGACAAAAAGTGAAAATGCGGCCGGGTTTCATAGTTACCTCTTGGCTCTTGTTATACGGACTCTCTCAAATAGAAAGCTAACAGTATTCCATAATTATTCAAAGTTCGACCCACTCTTCCCCCTTGTGTCTGGCACAATATCGGATTACTCACCTGATCAAATAGCCTAATTTTGCGCTAATGGCAAAGTAGTGCTCAGGTTTACTAAGGGTCCGCTACAGACGAAATGCTTGAGCTCAGTTTAGGCATTATTGGCTACTGACACTGAAAATTTGCAGCCTGCCAGTTGGCGGTATCATCGGCACCACCTGCTGGCCCGACATAGCGTGCCTGCTGGGGATAGACACAAAGCGGTCTCTCGTTGTCTACCTCACCCGCAGTGCTGTGGGTGGCGATTACGCTGTCAGGTGCATTGCCGTTCTCGACCCATTCCACCAGCGGTACCAGCTTATCCCAAGTGTCGGGGCCAGGACCGCCACGACAGTGACCCATGCCGGGAGCTAGAAACATACGGGCGTGATCTTGCGCCTCGGCCATACTGCCAGCAAATGTCTGACTCACCATTTCGTTGTAATAGTTGATGGTATCAGTGGCGATAATCAGGGTGTCCACCAGGCCGTGGTAGATCAACATTTTGCCACCCGCATCAACCAGGTAACGCGACAGGTCAGGATCGTTAGCGTCGGTGATTGACTTCATTAGATCGCCTTTACCGGAAAAGAAATCATTGATGTTCCAGTCGATCCAGTGAAATTCCGGCATGACGCCTGTAGTTTTGGCCTGGTAATTCAGATCGCGCACATCGGGAACTGTGACACCTGGATCTTCTTCATAGAAAAGGTAGTTCATGTGATCACCGGCAACACCCATAAGCTTAGATGGTCCCATGTTGTTGCCTTCCCAGGGGATGTAATAGCCGGGCCAGCGGGTTTCGGAGCCGAACATCTTGCCTGGATAAACAGCGCGCCCGGAGTCATCACTGGGGCCGTTGTAGAGATGATTAATGGTCTGCAATTGCGCCGTAGTAAAGCAGCTGTCGGTGCTGGAGCCGGAAGGGCACATGGCGTCTGAGAGATCCACCGCTGGATTGAAGTCGCAGCTCAACGGGTCATTAATTACTCCATCCTGCACGCCATCGTTGGCGTCACATTTCTCCAGCACTTTCTCGTGCAAAACATTAACCAGGCCAAGACTGTCGTAGCTGCCATCGCCATCGGTGTCCACCGCGAGGTTGCCGACAAGGTTGTCGCGGAACACTCGCTGCAGATTCCAGGTGCCGGCAGCATTGAGACCCTGGTAGTTGAATGCCGGTGCGCCAGCGATGATGCCATCGAAATCCTGTGGGTAGCGCTGTGCTGACATGAAAGCTTGTCGCCCTCCCTGAGAACAACCCTCGAAGTAGGAATATTCGGCGGTGTCGCCATAGTACTCCCGCACCAGGCGTTTGCCTGCGACCACGGTCAGGTGCACGGCACGGTAGCCAAAATCGATTTCGGCCTGCCGATTGTTGAATGCAAAGGAAGCCCCTGGCTCAACGCCGTTGTCATGTCCCATGTTGCTGTTGGTTACGGCATAGCCCTCGGCCACCCGATGGTTGGCGAAATCGAGGTCGCCGTCCTTGCCGCCATCGCCCCACTGCAGGAAGCGGCCATTCCAGTTTGCAGGCAGGGGCAGCTGCGCATGAAAGTGAATTGCGGGGCTGATGATGCCGCGCACGTAGCAATAGTCAGAACCGTCCTCAGGGTTTTCCGCGATTTCGGCGCGGGTCAGAGTAAGACTGCGCAGATCCAGCAGGTCTTCACAGCGAGAAGTTTGTTCAGGTGACCCTTGCGCTGACACAGAAGCAGACAGCAGCATCCCAGCCGTGAGGACATGCGACATGAGGGTTTGGGTGCGTTGGATTGCTCTTTTCATGGCGATTCCCTTGTTGTTTTTGTATAAAGCAAACTCTTGGGATGAGTCCGGTGAGGAACACTTGGACTTTACTATTCCCCCAAGCGGAAAAGCAATGTGCGGACGCTTCAATCTGATCGACAGCCCCGAAGTGCAGTGGCTATGCGAGTCTCTGGGCATCAGCCTGCAGGCGAGTCATACCAGTCATGACATTGCTCCGGGTGGCCGCATCGCAATCATTCGCGATAGCGAGGGTAAAAGGAAAGTATCGGAGGCGACCTGGTGGTTGTTTCTGGATCACGACACGCTGACACCCAACTACAAGTACGCCAGCTTTAACTCGCGCTCAGACAAACTGGATAACAAGCGCGGCATCTCCTACAAGCCTTTCCGTGAGTCCCGCTGTATCATTCCGGCCAGCGCCTTTGTTGAAGGTCTGGGTGATAAGAAGACTTATCACATGATTGAGTTGGAAGATTCGGCGATTGCTTTTGGTGGCCTCTACAAGGCGCATCTCAAACATGAAACCGGTGAGCTGGTTTACTCTGCGTCCATCATTACCCTTCCACCCCTGTCGCCACAATGGGGCAACATTCATCCAAAATCCATGCCGCTAATGCTGGATTTTGAAGACGAGGAGCTAATCAACAAGTGGCTGGACCCCGAGTTTGACGCTGTAGAAGAGTTTGAGTCGGTGCTTGCGCCAAAAATTCTCAAGCCGATGAAGGTTACCCGCATCAATAAACCCAGTAAGTGGGACCCAAGTGAAGATGCTTTCCTGCTGAAGAGTTAACCGTGAGCTGACAGTTTCAGCTGCCATGAATATCAATATGGAAGGATGTGTAAATGAATAATGAACAAATTGCCGGCGCACTGTTTGCAGCTTTTGCCAGTGGAGACATGGATACGGTCCGACATCTGTGCGCACCAACATTCAAAGCCCGCCAGAATCTGAACAACGAATTCGGCCTGGAAACCCTGATTCAATTCTCTCAGGCGGTCACCGCGGTGGTATCAGATTTTCGCTATGAAGATGCAATTCGCAGCGACACTGGCAATGGTTTCGTCGAAGAGCATGCGATTAAGGGTACCCTGGCAGATGGCAGTGAATTGCATTTCATGGCTTGTGTGGTGGCCGATGTGGAAGATGGCAAGATTGTGCAGCTGCGGGAGTACGTCGATACAGCTGCTGCTGCTGGATTGTTGGCCGCACTTTCCTAGCCTTCCAAAGGACTAATCCAACAAAATAAATCGCTTCCCCAATTCACCCTACGTTCAGCTTTTTCGGGCGATACTTTCTCCCACAGTGCAAACTGTAAGGATAAAACCACCATGAAAGCGACACTGTACGGACAACTGGCAAGCGCAGTAATAATCCTCGCCTTAATCCCGGCTCCGGCTCAGGCCAATGACCGTAGCTTCTGTGATAGCGGCAACANCGGCGCCTGGCGACTGGGCGAGCGCCACCGTGATGGCTACGCGATTTACCGCGGCNGTTATCGGGTGCTCGGTTCATCTATCGCTGTGGCAGAAGGCTGGATGCTGGGCAGTAAGCNCGAGAGTGGTGGTTTTGCGATCTATCGCTGGAATGGACGCGACTGGGATCAGNCGCCAGGTGGTGCTGTTGAGATCGGTGGCAGCTACCGCAGGCCCTGGGTCATTAACAACCGCGGTCAGCGCTTTACCTGGAATATTTACGATTGGAATCGTGACTTTGCAGGCGCAGGCACAGGATTCGGGGTTAACAACCGGGGTGTTGATCGCGGATTTCGACAGGATCGACACAACCCATTTCGAGGACGTGACTTTAAGCGCCGTCTGCCGGATCGCAACTTCCAGGATCGTAATCGTGGCAATCCGGGCGGGAGCTTTGACCGGCGACAGCGAGACCGGATTGACCGACGGCAGCGCGGTGACTACCNCGGCCGCTACCGCAGGAACTGGTAAACACGATTTGCTTAGCTCTGAAACCTGCCGATTCCTTTAGTCTTTCCGTTCCAAGCTGTCTACAATTCAGTGACATCAACAGGAACAAGACTGTAAGGAATTGGTTTGGCTTTCGAACAAATTTCCAGCATCAAATGCTTTGGCGGCACTCAGTCGCGCTATAAGCACTTCTCTACCACCTGCATCTGTGAAATGACTTTTTCTGTTTTCTTACCGGAACAATTGGCCATGGGAGCAGATTTACAGCTGCCGGTGTTGTACTGGCTATCAGGCTTGACCTGCACCGATGAAAACTTTGTGCAGAAGGCGGGGTTTCAGCGCCTGGCCTCTGAGCTTGGGTTGATCGTTGTGGCACCTGATACCAGTCCGCGTGGCGAAGGTGTGCCGGATGACCCCGAAGGTGCCTATGACCTTGGCCTCGGAGCGGGCTTTTATGTAGACGCCACTGAGAAAATTTGGAATAAACATTACAATATGTACAGCTACGTGGTTGAAGAGCTGCCTGAGTTGCTGCAGCGCCATTTTCCTGTGGATCTGAATAAGCAGAGCATCTTCGGTCATTCCATGGGTGGACATGGTGCGCTCACCATCGCCCTGAAAAACCCTGATAAGTATCACAGCATTTCTGCCTTTGCACCTATCTGCTCGCCAGTTAATTGTGCTTGGGGAAACAAGGCGCTAAAGAATTACCTGGGTGAAGACCAAGATGCCTGGCAGCATTACGATGCGGTTAACTTGGTTAAGAATGCCACCCGACTCATACCCATGCTGGTAGATCAGGGCTCGGCAGATGATTTTCTGAAAGATCAGCTCAAGCCGGAATTACTGATCGAAGCCTGCACCGCCGCTGGTATGCCATTGGGGTTCAATCAGCGCGATGGTTATGACCACAGTTATTTTTTTATTTCGAGCTTTATTGAAAACCATCTACGTTTTCANCATGGCATTCTGAGTATGATTGTCTAGTTATAAATTACGAAAATAAATGGAGTTAACGACTGGCTGAATCCTGCCGCAAATATTGGAGTTGTTGGTGGTCGATTTTCAGATGGCCAGCCACAACACCAAAAACATCAATGCCGTGGCTATCTGACTGGGGCGATCGCTGATGGCAAACAGTACCGGGTCGTCCTGAAGCTTCCCGATGATCGCAAAGCGCCAGACTCGAAACAGTATTAGTCCCAGCAAACCCACAATTGGCCAGAGGCTGAGAGGCGAGCTATACAGAGCCACGGTTTCCTCAGCATAGATGTAGAGCAGAAANACCAACACTGCGGTGGTGCTTGCGGAAGTGCCCATCAGGGTGAGTAGAGAAAGATGCTGGCGCGTGTAAGCGCGCCCAGGCAAAGTCAAGCTGGCTGCTTGATTACCCTCGTTTGTCTCTCGGTTGCCCCTGTTAACCAATTCCGTCACACGTTTGACCGCTCCGAGTCCAAAGAACAAAGCCATGGAGAAGACCAGTAGCCAGGGAGATGCAATCACTCCTGCTGCGCCGGCTCCAGCGATCAGGCGTAAGGTGTAAAGTGAGGCGAGGCTGAACAGATCTAAAAGAAAGATTCGTTTCAGCAGAAAGCTGTAAAACAGGGTGAGCAACCAGTAAGCGCCCAGTGCCTCGACGAAGGCAAGAGGCTGCAGGTGCGCCAACAGCAGTGCTGCGACAAACAAAACTATCGCGGCGACAGCGCCGTGTTGGATCGGTAGCTCGCCTGCTGCTAAGGGTCGCGAGCGTTTGCTGGCATGACGGCGATCTGCTTCCAAATCTAATAGGTCGTTTAATAAATAGATGCTGGAGGCCAGCAGACAGAAACACAGAATGNCAATGATGGCATGCTGCAGGGCATGCATGTCATCCAGCTCATGTGCCAGTACCAGTGGGATGAACAACAGGCCATTCTTCAACCACTGGTGCGGTCGCATCGCCTGCCACAGTCTTGGCCAGCGTGAACCTGGCGTATCGAAGTCTCGGAGCGGCTTGTCAGCAGTCGCCAGCTTTTGTCCAAGGCTTTTGCTGCAGTTCACCCTAATTAGTTCCTGGGCCTGCTGCCAGATTGGAAGGTCAGCAGCAGCATTGCCCGCGTAAGCAAACGGCGCATTGGTATTCATCTCGTTGATGCGCTGCAATTTGGCCTTGGATTTCAAGTTAGTGTGAGCGTCGCTGCCCACAACCTCGTCAAAGAGATTGAGGCTTTGTGCAAATGCGGCTACTGCGCTTTCATTGGATGCAGTAATCAGGACAAGATGCCGCCCTTTGGCTTTTTCGCTGCGGAGGAAACTCAGAAATTCAGTATTCAATGGCAGCAGCTCATAATTCACAGAAACTCGCGCTGCAACTTTCGCCTTCAACTCCGCGCGCCCATCCAGTAACCAGATTGGCAGAACTAAAATATAGAGTGGATTTTTCTTCAGCAGCAGAAACAGCGATTCCAGCAGCAAATCGGTTTTTATCAAGGTGCCATCAAGATCCACATAGAGTGGCAGAATCGATTGGGGCTGAGCAGGAGAAGCAGCCAAGATTTATAGCTTCAGTCTTTTAAAGACCACCTCAGGAATTGAACACACGATGGCCATGATCATGCGCCAATACCCCGGCACATAGACTGTGTGCCGATTGCCATCGATAGCTTTCTCAATGTTGGCCGCGACCAATTCTGGCGTTGACCACAGTAGGCCTTTCTCGAACTGCGCCGTCATTGGTGAATCCACTAGGCCTGGCCGAATATCGGTGACATGCACCCCGTGTGGCTGCAGTTTGCCGCGTAAGCCTTGCAGATAGGTGGACACCAGGGACTTAGCTGCACCATAGATGAAATTTGGCTGGCGTCCACGATCACCTGCCACTGAAGTCACTACCGCCAGTATGCCTCGACCCTGTTCTTTGAATGGGGGAATGAGTTGAGTTAGCAGGGAGATCACGCTCAGGCCGTTCACATCGATCTCGCGCTTCGCCAATTCGAAGTCTGTCTCGGCGGCGTCCTGATCTGGCAACGAGCCATGACTGATAAAGGCGATATCAATATCCGCACCATCGAAAAAAGCTAGTGCGGCCCTAATCGCCTCTGGGTGCTGCTTGTGCTCCAGTACATCCAGGACATGAATTGCAACCCGTTTAGCGCCACGCACTTCGAGGTCCTGCTGCTGAGCCTGCAGGCGGGATTCGTTACGCGCCACCAGGAACAGGCCGCAGTGGCGAGCGGCATAGCGGCGGGCCACGGCATTGGCAATCGCAGAGTTGGCGCCGATGATGAGGATGTTCATGCTGTTGATGATCCCATGTCGGCACCGCTTAACCCAAGTCGATTCGATTGCATCGAAGCAAACAGGCCGTCCGGATCTACACGGTCCTTGATGGCTTTAAACGCCTCCCAATTGGGATAGCCTTGTTTGAATACTGCTTCACTCATACGCGCATCTTTAGCCAGGTATATGCGACCGCCATGTGCCAACACCATGGCATCAAGCTCATCCAGCAGCGAAAGTAAGCTGCGCTCAAACTTGAAGTCCAGGGTCAGGGTGAGCCCTGCTCGCGGGAAAGACAACAGGTTCTGGTTGGCTGCGCCGAAACGTTTCAGCACGGCGAGGAAGGAACCCTTGCCAGCACTGCTGACGGCCCCGAGTATCTCCGTCAAGCAGCTTTCAGCAGATTTGTCCGGTACCACGAACTGGTATTGCAGGAAGCCCCTGCTGCCGTAGAGCCGGTTCCAGTTGCGGATGCTGTCTAATGGGAAGAAGAAACTGTCGTAGTGCTGCTGCCGCGCACCNGCTGCCCGCGAGTGACGNTTGAAGTAGAGGCTGTTAANGGTAGCCATGGTGGCGCGGTTGAGCAGGAAANCCGGTGTGGTGAACGGCACGCCAATGCTGCTGCTTTCCCGATGCTGAAGCTTGCCAGCATTGCTGTGATCGCCGCAGTGAATGATGCCGCGACCCAGTGCGGCGCCCCGCGCCAGACAATCGACCCAGGCCACCACGTATTTCTTTTCATTGTGTTCGTTCAGCAGTGTAAGGCTTTCCTTGAGATTGGCAGTAGCGTTTGCTTCAGTGGTAATTGAGACACTTGAAATCGTTTCCAGCCTTAGTCTGGCCTCGATGATTACTCCGGTGAGTCCCATACCGCCGCAGGTGGCATGAAACAGGTCACTATGCTCGGTTCGAGAACAGTGCGCTAGCTCGCCGCTGGCCAGTGCCAGCGAAATGGATTCAACGTGATCACAGAATGTGCCGTCAACATGATGATTCTTGCCGTGGATGTCAGCAGCTATTGCGCCACCCACGCTGACATATTTTGTTCCCGGCAATACCGGTGGGAACAGTCCCCGCGGTACGCACAGCCTCAAAACTTCTGCGAGGGTTACCCCGGCCCCGCAACTGATGCGCAAGTTCTCAGCATCGAGCGCAATGAAGTTATCAAGGAAGCGGCTACTAATCACCTGCTCGGCCAGTGCGCTGTCCCCATAGCTGCGGCCCGCACCCCGAGGGATGAGCCGCGTCGCGCTTGCATATGCGGACAGTTCCTGAGTCAGGGCATCGACGTTGCCTGGAGCAGTCACTTGCGAAGTGATCGATGGGTAGCGACCCCAGCCAGTAAGAAGCATTAGATAACTCTGCGCTCTTGGTGAATGTAATTGCGTTTCGTTTGCTGGCCCTTCAGCACTGGGTCAGGTTTTTGATGTTGCGCTGCCCGGGTTCAGGCTTGACGAATCAGCCGCGCCAACAAACACCAGATTTTTATCCAGCTGATACTTTACAACATAACCGATGGTCAGTCCGATAACGGCGCCGGTATAGCGCGCAATATTGCCACCGAACCAGTGCTCAAAGCCAAGCTCTAGCCCCCAAAACACCGCAGTGGTAAAACTGCCAGTGAGCGTATAAGCGACAAACTTGTTCAAGTTATGCAATTGAGAGTCGGTGGTGTAGGCGAAGATATAGCGCCTGTCGAGGATGTACTTGCTCACCAGACCAGTGACTGTGCCCAGCAGCAAGGCAATATAGATGTCGAAGGCGCCGCTGAAGACCCTGGTGACAAGTTCCTGTGTAGACAGGTTGATCAGGGTGGCAATTGTGGCGAAAACACCATATTTTAACGCGCGGTTGAGAGCTGGCATATTTAGACACTTATCGGCATCACCACCAACAGCGTGACACCTCTCGTATCGCATCATCCTTTTGTATAAATCGGGAACGGCAATGACAGATCTAATGGAATTTACCCAGTCGGTAGCGCGGGAAGCCGGCAGTCTGATCGCGCGAGAGCGGGAGCGGGCCGACCTGACCCATGACTATAAAGGAGGCAACGAGTTGGTCACCAATGCTGACATCATGGCAGACCAGCATATCTGCGCGCGCATCGAGCAGCGATTTCCGACTCACCGTATCCTTTCAGAAGAGTCATCTCCTGACCTGCAGCGGGTATGGGAATCTGATGTGCCGGTGTGGATCGTTGACCCCATAGACGGTACGGTAAATTACGCCCACGGTCATATCCAGTCTGCAGTTTCAATTGCGTATTGTGTCGATGCCCAGATTAGCCTTGGCGTGGTATTCAACCCATTCACCGACGAGATGTTTTGCGCTGAGCTAGGCAAAGGCGCCACCCTCAATGGTGAGACCATTAAGGTGGCACAGGAAGCTGAACTTTCCCGCACCATCATTGCCACCGGATTCCCTTACATCAAGGAAGGAATAGACGAGATGGTGGAACGCGTGCGTAATATCCTTCATAACTGTGCGGATATTCGTCGCCTTGGTTCCGCGGCCCTTGATATCTGCTGGCTCGCTGCCGGCCGTCTCGATGGTTACTATGAAAGCCTGAGTTTATGGGACTTTGCGGCCGCCCGTCTGATTGCCAAAGAGGCCGGTGCGCAGTGTGGGCACTTCGGCCCAGTGCCTGCTGACATAGATCCGCAGTTCTATAATAAGAACCTGCTGATCGCCAATCCCACTCTCTACCCCAAGTTGCTCGAGCTGATCCGCCTACCTTGATGTTCAGAGGGTGGCCATTAATTAGCTGCCAAGCGTGCTAATTTCGGGGTGGGTCGAAGTGAATCCAATTGACGCGACACGTCGTAGCAATTAATGTCCATCGTTTGAATTAAGCTTAGAGAACGCGGGTAATAATCGATCCAAGCTTAATTGCGACATCGCCGACACCCAATGTCGGCTAGTAAATCGATCGAATCCCTTGGGACTGTTTGAGGAGAAATAAGTGAAAACGCCGAGCAAAATGAAATATGCGCTTATCGCTGCTGCAATGTTACCGGGACTGGCCGCAGCGCAAGAACGGGTTGGCGACTTTGCGCTGATTGACCAAGTTGGTTATCACCATAGCATGAGCTACCTGGATGACCATGAAGCCGTTGCTTTCCTCGTCCAGGCGGTTGATAGCGATGCAACGGAAGCTGCTTTGCCTGCCTTCACTGCACTGAAGGCAAAATATGACGCCAAGGGTGTGGAATTCCTGATGATCAATGCGATGGGTCTCGAGAATCGGGAAGCCGTTGCGGCTGAAGTCGCCCAATATGGAGTCGATATCCCAGTTTTAATGGATGACCATCGCGTTATCTCCGAGGCGATGGGGATA
>NYWC01000008.1 GCA_002684935.1 Gammaproteobacteria bacterium | reverse complement strand
AGGCATAGACTGCAATGCCTGCGGCCGCTATACACGCCGCAGCATGGTCCTGAGTAGAGAAGATGTTACAGGAAGACCAGCGCACTTCAGCGCCGAGTTCCACCAGCGTCTCAATCAGGACGGCGGTTTGTACGGTCATGTGAATGCAGCCGAGAATTTTGGCATCTGCCAGCGGCTTTTCGGCGGCGTATTTCTTCCTCAGTGATATCAAAGCCGGCATTTCGGCTTCGGCCAGAGTTATCTCGCGACGACCAAAGTCTGCTAGGCTGATATCGGCGACTTTATAGTCGTGCAGACTGGTTACATTGCTTGTTGCAGTTACGGTACTCATGATTTACTCCAGAGCTAACTAATAAATGAAATAGGTTTAAATTCCGGCATCGGCGCGCAGGGCGTCAGCCTTGTCTGTTCTTTCCCAGGAAAAGTTCGGCTCTTCCCGACCGAAGTGCCCATAGGCCGCCGTGTCCCGATAAATCGGTCGCAGCAGATCCAGCATCTGAATCAGGCCTTTGGGTTTTAATTCAAAATGTTCGCGGACCAGTTCGACAATCCTGCTGTCGGCAATCTTGCCGGTGCCAAAAGTTTCAATGCTGATTGACGTTGGCTCGGCAACACCAATCGCGTAGGACAGCTGTAGCTCGCAGCGATCGGCAATGCCTGCCGCTACCAGGTTCTTTGCGACATAGCGCGCGAGGTAGGCTGCTGACCTGTCGACCTTGGATGGGTCCTTACCGGAGAATGCGCCGCCACCATGACGAGCCATGCCGCCATAAGTGTCCACGATAATTTTGCGCCCGGTCAGGCCACAGTCACCCTGTGGTCCACCGATAACAAAGCGGCCCGTTGGATTAATAAAGTATTTAGTATTTGCATCGCACCACTCAGCCGGCAGTACAGGCTTTATGATTTCTTCCATCACCGCTTCCTGCAGGTCTTTGAGATCCACGGTATCTCGGTGTTGGGTAGAGAGAACAACGGCATCGATTCCGGCTGGCTTGCCATCTTCATAGCGGAATGTGATCTGGCTTTTCGCATCAGGCTCTAACCATGCCAGTTTGCCGCTCTTGCGCACTTCAGACTGCTTCTTGACCAACAGGTGAGAGTAGTAGATTGGCGCAGGCATCATGACATCGGTTTCGTTGGTCGCGTAGCCAAACATCAAGCCCTGGTCACCGGCACCCTGTTCGTGATCGTCTGCTTCATCGACGCCCTGGGCAATGTCTCCTGACTGGCCGCCGATTGCGTTCATGACCGCACAGGTATTGCTATCAAATCCGCTTTCTGAATGGTTGTAGCCAATATCGTTAACGACTTGACGAACCAGGCTTTCAACATCGACATAGGCCTCGGTAGTAATCTCGCCAGCCACGATAACCATGCCTGTCTTTACCATGGTTTCGCAGGCAACGCGGGACTTTTTATCTTGCTCTAACAGCGTATCGAGGATGGCATCAGAAATCTGGTCTGCCATCTTGTCTGGATGTCCTTCGGACACGGACTCAGATGTAAATAGATGCGGTTCTGCCATTATGGTTTCCTTCTTTTCTCTAGGGTGATTTTAGGTGCTATGAGTCTCTTTATGAAACACACGGATCTGTATTTGAAAGCCGTTGCGTAAACTCAAGATTGAGCTTTGTCCTTTGTCCAGGCTTGATTTCTCTGCCCAGTGGTTTAAATCACGCTCTTCGAAGCCAAGCCACAAGTCGCCACAGGTATCCCTGACCCAATCCTGATCGTGGGAGCGCAGTTCAACGACGAGCAGGTAGCCCCTTTCGTTAAGTAATTCGGCGCACTCTTTAAATGCTTTTGCTGGCGATGAAATATGATGCAGCACCATGTCAAAAATGATCAGGTCACTGCGAACCCTTTGCTTCTTTGCTACCGAGGTGTCACCGAGGATGAACTCGACGTCGGAGTGAGAGGTCGTAGTGATAGCTTGCCGCGATCTTTCCAGCATGTCTCTGGAGTTGTCTAGGGCGGTTAGGTGCTCGAACCTGGAAGCCAATTGCCGCAGCAGTTGACCCTCTCCGGGCCCAACTTCCAACACCGTGGCTTCGGGGTTCAGACTCAGCCCATCGATAACGCCGAGCAAGGCGGCGTGGTAGTCCTTGTGTTCAACAATCAGACCCTGCTTTTCCCGAAACTTGGCCGCGTTCTTGTTAAAGAAGCTCAGGGATAGCTGCGACCGTTCCATCTGAATCTGTTTGATCTTTCTGGTCTGCGCCGCTGACAACTCCACCATGTCGACCTGCTCGAACAGGCTCTCCTTAATGTCGCGGGAAGGATCCTCGTCAGTGAGGAAGCTGCGCCGATAGAAAATCGAATTACCCTCGCGACGGGTCGTTACCAGTTCAGCGGTGGCCAGTATCTTTAAATGATGGCTCAGCGCAGACTGTTTGATATCCANGATGCGACACAACTCCAACACNCCGAACGATTCATTGCGCAGCAGACGCAAAATCTGAAGCCGCAGGCTATCGGCAAGGGCTTTACACAGGGCCGTCAGCTGGTCGAGATCGGTAGCTTCGACGCTGAACTGGTCTTTAAGGGCGGAAGCGGGCATCGCAGGGGGTTTGTGTTGAGATAANGACTGAGANTTAAAGGTAGCAGTTCTTTGGTGGGATTTCAAACTATATCAAAAATTATTGATATAGTTTAGGGCCCGAAAATGCTGGCGTTGGTAGCATCTTGATCAGAGGTGGGGGACAATACCGCCCTCCATTTTTTGGACCACATTGAAGAGTCACCAGAGCTGGCCTGAGACCAGCACCAACCTAGGGCAAACAGGAGTGTATTAATGACTGACGCTGTATCTCGTCGAGATTGCGCCAACGCCATACGTGCCTTGAGTATGGACGCAGTACAAAAAGCGAAATCCGGGCACCCCGGTGCGCCCATGGGCATGGCAGACATCGCCGAAGTGTTGTGGCGAGATTATCTCAACCACAATCCATCGAACCCAGACTGGTTTAATCGGGATCGCTTCGTGCTTTCCAATGGCCATGGGTCCATGCTGATTTACTCGCTCCTACACCTGACTGGTTATGCGCTGCCGATGGCAGAGCTCGAAAATTTCCGCCAGCTACATTCATCGACGCCGGGTCATCCCGAATACGGCGATACGCCCGGCGTTGAGACCACCACCGGTCCACTGGGCCAGGGCTTGGCAAACGCCGTCGGTATGGCAGTGGCAGAGAAAACTCTCGCCGCACAATTCAATCGTGAGAATCACGAGATCGTCGATCACTATACCTACGTATTTGCAGGTGATGGCTGCCTCATGGAGGGCATCTCCCACGAGGTGTGTTCGTTGGCAGGCACCCTGCAACTCGGCAAGCTGATTGTTTTCTACGATGACAATGGCATCTCTATTGATGGCGAAGTGGAAGAGTGGTTCTCCGACGACACGCCGGCCAGATTTGAAGCCTATGGCTGGCAGGTACTCAAGGCCGATGGCCATGACGGTGAAGCCATTGCCAAGGCCATTGAAAGCGCACACGGAGAGTCATCGAAGCCCGCCCTGATCTGTTGCAAGACCGTAATTGGTTTTGGTTCACCCAATAAGGGCGGCACTTCTGCGACCCATGGTGCGCCGCTCGGCGAAGAAGAAGTTGCCGCTGTCCGACAGGAACTTGGCTGGCCACACGCCCCGTTTATGATTCCAGAGGACATTAAGCAGGCCTGGGATGCGACCGAGAAGGGTTTTTCCGCGGAAACAGCCTGGAAAGAGAAGCTGGTCATTTATGAGGAAGAATATCCCGAACTCGCTATGGAACTGGTGCGCCGAGTCAAAGGTGAGCTGCCCGGCTTTTTTGCGGAGAAAGCAGACGAGTATATTCAGCAATGTCAGCAGACTGCAGACAACATTGCCAGCCGTAAGGCGTCGCAGCAATGTATCGAGGCCTTCGGCGCAATGCTGCCAGAGTTAATCGGTGGCAGTGCCGATCTCGCTGGTTCTAATCTGACCACATGGTCAGGCACTACCCCGGTGACGCAAAACGCCAGTGGTAACTATATCTACTACGGAGTGCGTGAATTCGGTATGACCGCAATGGCCTCCGGCATCGCCCTGCATGGAGGCTTTATTCCTTATACTGCGACCTTCCTGATTTTTATGGAATATGCCCGTAATGCGGCGCGCATGGCGGCGTTAATGAAGCAGCACAGTATCCTCGTGTATACCCATGACTCTATTGGTCAGGGCGAAGATGGCCCAACCCACCAGCCAATCGAGCAACTGACTGCACTGCGTGTAACCCCAAATATGTCAGTATGGCGTCCCTGCGATAACGTGGAATCAGCGGTGTCTTGGAAAGCGGCGTTGGAACACAACACCGGCCCAACAGCCCTGGTGTTTTCTCGTCAGGGGCTCCCGCATCAGGACAGGGACGCGCAGCAGGTGAGCGACATCAACCGTGGCGCGTATGTGCTCAAAGACTGCGAGGATGCGCCTGAATTAATCATCATGGCGACCGGCTCGGAAGTGCAGATTTGTGTAGATGCGGTTGCCCGTCTGCAGAGTGCTGGCGTTGCAGCGCGACTGGTCTCTATGCCCAGCGCTGACGTATTTGAATCTCAGGAACAGTCGTATCGCGATGAAGTGCTGCCGCCGACCGTGCGCAAGCGCATTGCCGTGGAAGCGGCTGCGGCTGATTACTGGTACAAGTGGGTTGGCATAGATGGCGAAGTTATCGGTATGCGCAGCTTTGGTGCTTCAGCACCAGGTGGCGTGCTGATGGAGCACTTCGGCTTCACCGTAGATGCTGTAGTTGAGACCGCCAAGGCACTGGCCTGATNGTAAGCGCATCTTNTANAACCGGATCCAGGGTCGAGCATGGCTTATCGTATCGCAATTAACGGGTTTGGCCGCATTGGGCGCTCGATTCTGCGGGCGCTGTACGAGTCTACTAATTATTCTGCTCTGCGCATCGTCGCGATTAACGACGTGGCAGATATCGAGACTCTGGCTCACCTTACCCGCTACGACAGCACCCACGGCAGGTTTATCGGCACCGTGGCGGTTGAGCGGGACAGCGGCGATCTGCTGGTGAACGAAGATAGAATCGCCACCAGTCAGACCAGCNAACCNGGCTCTNTGCCATGGGCTGACCTCGGTGTGGATCTCGTCATGGAGTGCAGCGGGGCATTTTCCGATCGGGCAAACGCCGATCAGCATTTAAAAAGCGGCGCGCATCGAGTCCTNTTCTCCCAGCCTGCAGAGAGCGATGTCGACGCTACTCTGGTCTATGGCATTAACCACGAAACTTTGTCGGCATCTGCCAGCATCGTGTCTAATGCATCGTGCACTACTAACTGCATCGTACCGGTGCTAAAGGCGCTGGATGATTCCTTTGGTTTGCAGTCCGGTGCGATTACTACCATCCACTCTGCCATGAACGATCAACCTGTCATCGACGGCTACCATAACTCTGATTTGCGCAGGACCCGCAGTGCCATGCAGTCTATTATTCCGGTTAATACCGAATTGGCGCGGGGTATCGAGCGGATATTGCCCAGTCTCAGCGGCCTGCTTGAAGCACAGGCGATTCGCGTGCCCACAGTCAATGTGTCGGCCATGGACCTGACGGTGACGTTGGCGCAGAGAGTCACAGTCGAGCAGGTGAACAACGTGTTGCGTGAATACAGTGAACAGTTACCAGCTAATGTACTCGGTGTAAGTGACGAGCTGTTGGCGTCCTGCGATTACAACCATGACCCTCGCTCCGCTGTTGTGGATTCCAATCAGACTCGAGTGGCACCAAACAATCTTGTGAAGCTGCTTGTGTGGTTCGACAATGAATGGGCCTATGCTAATCGTATGCTCGATGTTGCGCAGTTCATGAGTGAGCAGTAAATCGAATTTCTATTGCCGTAAGGTCCACGCTTTGGTGTTCGGTTTTCTGGGTAAAATCAGAAGCCCGACAATTCAATGATGTTTAGTTTTGAGGCCTAAATTCAAATGTCTTTCCAGCGTATGACTGAACTGGACCTTGCCAACAAGCGTGTCCTGATACGAGAAGATTTAAACGTGCCGTTGGCTGATGGAGAAGTGAGCAACGACACGCGCATCCGCGCGGCATTGCCCACGCTGGAATTGGCCCTGCAATCAGCCGCCCAATTAATTGTGATGTCGCATCTGGGTCGACCTAAAGAAGGTATCGCGATAGAACAGCAGCAGGAGTTCTCCATGGCGCCTGTTGCCAGGCATCTTGGCCAGCTCTTGGGCCGGAACGTGCCGGTGGTGTCAGGCTATTTGGAAAACCCGAAGGCAATCGGCTCTGACAAGCTGGTGATTTTGGAGAATGTCCGTATTAATACCGGTGAGAAAGCGAATGATCTGGCATTGGCTGCAGCCTATGCCGAGCTTTGCGATGTATTTGTGATGGATGCCTTTGGAACCGCGCACAGGGCCCAGGCCAGCACCCATGGTGTTGCTGAGCAGGCGAACGAGGCCTGCGCGGGTCCGCTGTTGGCGGGAGAACTGGATGCGCTTGAGCGATCGTTGGCAAGTCCCAAGCGTCCTATGCTCGCCATCGTTGGTGGCGCNAAGGTCTCCACCAAGTTGGAAGTGCTCAATAACCTTGCCGGGATCGTNGACCAGCTTATTGTCGGTGGCGGTATCGCCAATACTTTCTTGCTGGCGGCTGGTGCAAACGTAGGGCAGTCTCTATGCGAGCCAGAACTGATCGAAACCGCCACGTCACTTATGGCGAAGACGTCAATTCCACTGCCCATAGATGTGGTTGTGGCCAAATCTTTTGGCGCCGAGGTAGAAGCGACCATAAAGCCTGTGGCAGATATTACTGACGACGACATGATTTTGGATATCGGGCCGGAGTCAGCGGAAAAGCTGGCTGCCATGATTGCAGGTATGAAAACGATTATCTGGAATGGCCCANTTGGGGTGTTCGAGTTTGATAGCTTCGCCGCGGGCACCCAGCGAATCGCACGGGCGATTTCGGAAAACGCGGGTTTCTCACTGGCAGGTGGTGGTGAGACCGTTGCAGCCATCGACAAGTTCGGCATTACCGACTCGGTCTCCTATATTTCCACCGGTGGCGGCGCCTTTTTAGAATATGTGCAGGGCATTGAGCTGCCCGCGGTGGCGGTTTTGAATGCCAGAACCAAACAATGAACGAATTCTATTGCCAAGCTTCAATGGCTTGGAAATAATCAAGAGATGAAGAGAAAAATCAGTTTGCTTCATCTCTGTATTACCGAGCCTGAAAGTTTGCGGCTTCGATTAAGTTAAGCAGAAGAGCTAACAAAGAGGAATCACAATGGCACTAATTAGTTTACGTCAGCTCCTGGATCACGCGGCGGAACACGAATACGGGGTTCCTGCATTCAACGTAAACAACCTTGAGCAGGTGCGCGCCATCATGGAGGCTGCACACGAAGTGAATAGTCCTGTCATCCTGCAGGCATCGGCAGGCGCAAGAAAGTATGCTGGTTCGACTTTCCTTAAACACCTAATTGAAGCAGCCATTGAGGAGTTTCCGCACATTCCAATTGTGATGCATCAGGATCATGGTGTGTCACCCGCTGTTTGCCAGCGCTCAATTCAACTTGGATTCTCATCGGTGATGATGGACGGTTCTCTTGCTGAAGATGGTAAGACCCCGNCTGATTTCGATTACAACGTGCGCGTCACCAAACAGACTGTTGATATGGCCCATGCTTGTGGCGTGTCGGTAGAAGGCGAGATTGGNTGNCTCGGTTCTCTGGAGACTGGCATGGCTGGTGAAGAAGATGGCATTGGTGCCGAGGGCAAATTGTCCATGGACCAATTGCTTACTGACCCGCAGGAAGCCTCCGCCTTTGTTGCCGCGACCGGCGTTGATGCCCTGGCCATCGCCGTGGGTACCAGCCATGGTGCCTACAAGTTCAGCAGGCCACCCACGGGCGATATTCTTGCCGTTGAGCGCATCAAGGCCATTCACGACAAGATTCCAAACACACACCTGGTGATGCACGGATCATCTTCTGTGCCCCAGGAATGGCTGGCGGTCATTAACGAATTCGGCGGGGAAATTCCTGAGACCTATGGTGTTCCTGTAGAGGAAATCCAGGAGGGTATTCGCCACGGCGTGCGTAAGGTTAATATCGACACCGACTTGCGCCTAGCGTCAACCGGCGCGGTTCGTCGATTTCTCGCAAACAATACTTCAGAATTTGACCCCCGCAAGTTCCTGATACCAACCATTGAAGCGATGAAGGACATTGTAAAGGCGCGACTGGAAGCTTTTGGTACTGCCGGGCAGATTGCCAACATCAAAAAGGTTTATAGCCTGGAGGAGATGTACCAGCGCTACGAGGATGCTGGCTAGGACAGCAGGCGGAATCAAGGGCAGGCAGGAACAAAGTGTTTACGCGGCAAGAGGCGGAACGCCTGCGGGAGCAGCTAACGCCGCTTGATTTCGAGCACGCCGCGCCGGAGAGCGAGTTACTCACGCGCTACCGGCGCCACTATGGTATTGATAGCGAAAGCCTCGGCTTGGAATTTACCCATCATATTGGCGTAATTCCAAGCAACGAGTACGTCGTGGTTTGCCAGTATTTTTGCCTCCCTCGGGTGGAGTCTGGCACTGCGTTTTTATTGCACGGCTACTATGATCACGTCGGCCTATTTGGTCACCTCATTCAATACTGTCTTGGTCGCGGAATATCCGTGGTGATTTTCGATTTTCCGGGCCATGGGCTGTCTTCGGGAAAACCGGCGAGCATCGGCTCATTTCAGGAATACTGCGTGGCGTTTACTGATTGTCTGGGTGCAGCGAAAAGCGCTGCGCTTCCCCGCCCCTGGGTAGCTGTCGGGCAGAGCACAGGCTCTGCGGTGGTAATGGATAGTCATCAGCACCACAAGCTACAAAGCATTGCCAACTTTGAGCAATCTATCCTGTTGTGCCCTTTGCTATATCCTGTTGGCTGGTCACTGAGCCGCTTTGTATTCTACCTGACCCGTTGGTTTTTGCCGGGAATCAAGCGGAGCTTTGCGCGCAACAGTCACGATGAGGACTTTCTGGCCTTTCTGAGAGATTCTGATGCGCTTCAGAGTAAGACTTTGCCCACCGCTTGGGTTGCTGCGATGGCGGAGTATCAGAAGCGCTTTTTAAAAGCAGACAGTCATGCATCGGCGCTGCATATTATTCAGGGGACTGACGATAATACGGTTGATTGGAAGAAAAACCTGCCGCTAATTGCCCGCAAGTTTCCCGCAAGCAAAACATACTTCATTAAAGGTGCAAGGCACCACATGGTCAATGAGTCAACGACTTATCGTGACAAGATATTCGCAAAGTTGGGTGAGCTTATTGGATAAAGTGGTGCTGTTGCTACAGCAGACTAGAACAACACGCGGCAGCGAATGGTCCCGTTAACCTGGTTGAGTCGCCGTAACGCGATTTCACTGTACTGCTCGTGAATATCCATAACCACGTAACCCACTTTTTCATTGGTTTGCAGATACTGAGAAGTAATATTGATATCTGTCTCAGAAAACACATTGTTTATCTGGGATAAAACTCCAGGCACATTTTCATGTATGTGCAAAAGCCGGTGATGGCCAGGGTGGGCGGGTAGTGCAACTTCAGGAAAGTTCACTGAAGTGAAGCTGGAACCATTATCGCTATATTTCACCAGCTTCTCACTCACTTCAATGCCGATGTTTTCCTGCGCCTCCATGGTGCTGCCGCCGATGTGTGGCGTGATAATGCAATTATCGAATTCACGCAGCGGTGACAGAAATTCCTCATCATTGGATTTCGGTTCGGATGGGAATACATCGATTGCAGCACCGGCGATGGTTTTGCTCGCCAAGGCCTGAGCCAGAGCGTCGATGTCCACGACGGTCCCTCGTGATGCGTTTATCAGGATGGCGGAGTCTTTCATCTCAGCCAGTTCGGCTGCACCAATCAATTTGCGCGTCTTGGGCGTTTCGGGTACATGCAGACTAACGACATCGCATTTATTCAGTATCTCCTGCAGTGAGCCTAGCTGCTTGGCATTACCCAGTGGCAGTTTGGTCACCACGTCGTACAGATAGACTTCCATGCCCATAGATTCAGCCAGTACGCTGAGCTGAGAACCTATATTGCCGTAACCAACAATTCCCAGCTTCTTACCGCGGGTTTCAAAAGAACCTTTGGCGGCTTTTTGCCAAATGCCCCGGTGTAGCAGCGCGTTCTTTTCCGGAATACCTCGAAGNAGCAGGATGGTCTGGCCAATGACAAGTTCGGCGACGCTGCGCGTATTTGAAAAGGGNGCNTTGAACACAGGAATGCCGCGACGCAGGGCAGCATCCAGNTTGACCTGGTTGGTGCCAATGCAGAAACAGCCCACGGCTAGCAGCTTTTTAGCTGCTGCAAACACTGACTGGGTCAGCTGCGAGCGGGAACGAACACCGACGAAATGGACATTGGCGATACGCTCTATTAGCTCGCCTTCGCTAAGGGAGGTTTTCAGATACTCGATATTCTCATAACCCGCGCGGTGCAGGGTATCCAGCGCACTCTGATGCACTGCTTCAAGCAGCAAGAATTTGATTTTGCTTTTTTCAAGGGAAGTGGATTGTGAATCTGGCATCGCGAGTTTTTTGGGTAGAGAATATTTGCTTGAGGGTCGGCTGCTTTGGACNCGCATGTTAACATAAAGCGGTTTTTTGAGTGGCTTAATTTTAACCAATGCGATCCAATGCANAGGGNGAGAGCCTTCGCTGCAACCTGAATCTAAGCGCTTTGAGATTCCCAGACCACCATTTAGAAACAGACCCAGAAAAGCCCCTGACAATGAGTACTGAAATAAAAGCCTTGATCCCGACGCTTAGCGATATTGTAGGTGCCGATTGGGTCAAGACTGAAGCAACTGATTTAGAGACCTACGGCAGAGACTGGACTAAACAGTTCCCNGTCAACCCTGCNCTGGTGGTGATGCCGAAGACCGTGGCGCAAGTGCAGGCGGTGGTGCGGCTGGCGAACGAGATGGATTTCAAACTGGTGCCTTCAGGCGGTAGAACCGGCTTGAGCGGAGGTGCAGTAGCGTCTCACGGCGAAGTCGTGTTGGTTCTGGATCGGATGAACCAGATTCTGGAATTCAACGCAGCCGATCGACAAGTTAGCTGCGAGGCAGGCGTAGTGACTGAGCAGCTGCAACAGCTCGCTGTCGAACAGGGTCTGTTTTACCCGGTAGATTTTTCGTCATCAGGCTCCAGCCAGCTGGGGGGTAATGTTGCCACCAATGCCGGCGGCATCAAGGTTATTCGCTATGGGCTGACCCGTAACTGGGTAACCGGCATGAAGGTTGTTACTGGCAAGGGCGATTTGCTCGACCTGAATCGCGGCCTCAGCAAGAACGCCACTGGCTATGACTTGCGCCACCTGTTTATTGGCTCAGAAGGCACGNTGGGAGTGATCGTTGAACTCACCATGGCGTTGACTGCACCGCCTTGCGATCCGACTGTGCTGGTGCTCGGCGTGGAAGACATGACCGCTACCATGCCGGTCCTGGAAGCATTTCAAAATCGTTTACCCATCACGGCATTCGAATTTTTTTCCGAGCAGGCCCTGCAGCATGTGATTGCAGAGAAGGGTCTGGCAAGGCCATTTCAGAGCCGGTCTAAGTTCTATGCGCTGATCGAATTTGAGCAGCGTGCAGATCAGGATCTCGAGACGGCGATGGAGCTGTTCGAACACTGTTTGGAGCAGGGCTGGATTGTCGATGGCACGATTAGCCAAAGTCTGACTCAAGCTGAAAATCTATGGCGTCTGCGGGAGGACATCTCTGAGACCATTGCACAGTTTACGCCGTATAAGAACGATATCGCTGTCCGCGTATCTGCAGTACCGCAGTTTCTCAACGATGTGGATAAATTGGTGCGAGCGGAATATCCGGAATTTGAAATCATCTGGTTCGGACATATTGGTGACGGCAATGTTCACCTGAATATATTGAAACCAGCTGGGCTGGAATCACAGGAATTCTTTGACAAATGCGGTGTGGTGTCCAGTCAGGTTTTTTCCATCGTGCAACAACATGGTGGCAGCATCTCAGCGGAACATGGTGTGGGTCTGCTCAAGAAACCTTACCTGAAATATTCCAGAGACGAACATGAAATCGAATATATGAGAGTAATAAAGCAAGCTTTCGACCCNAACAACATCCTTAACCCTGGCAAAGTTTTCGATTTGTAGCTACTGCANGTGCATTGACACAAAAGCTCTGAGTGGCTGAACTGATGAAAAACAAGAAATAGAGAGAGCCGAAGTGGAATTACTCTGATTGAGCATAAAATTTTCACAAATTCGTTCTAAATAACCATTCCATATACCAAGCATACGGCGTAAACTCGCNATACCAGTGAGTCAGCTGGTGCAAATTGGTGCGCTCGCACANTTTGTTTTTTTGATTTTTTAGCAAGAGATAAGTATGTCAGATACAGTTGAGGGTACCGTTAAGTGGTTTAACGACGAGAAAGGATTTGGTTTCATTGAACAGGAAGGTGGTAAAGATGTCTTTGTACATTTTAGTGCCATCAATGGTTCAGGAAGAAGAACATTGCACGAAGGGCAAAAAGTAACCATGGAGGTCACCCAAGGCCAGAAAGGTCCCCAGGCGGAAAACGTAAATCCGCTGTAATCGATAAGATTCTTCGCAAGAGTCCGCAGGCTGCCAGAGGTTGATAAGAGGTTAATAACAAGCAGTAATCACAGACCTGAAAAGGCTGTGGCTGTTACCTCTCTATAATCTTTCTGCTTGAGATACCTAGTCGCGCTTCTGGAACAGTAGTTCAGAGGCGTTAACGGGGTTTTATTGTCTCCACTCCGCTGTTGGTACCCAGCAGCAACAGGTCGGCGCCGCGCTCGGCAAAAAGCCCATTGGTCACAACACCGGTTATCTGGTTCAGGTCGTGCTCAAGTTTACGTGGATCCATGATTTTCATGTGGAAGACGTCGAGAATGTGATTGCCGTTATCGGTCATGCAGCCCTCGCGGTAGACCGGATCACCGCCAAGCGTAACAATTTTCCTGGCGACGTAACTTCTGGCCATGGGAATGACCTCCACCGGTAGTGGAAACTCACCGAGAATTTTCACCTTCTTTGATTCATCTGCAATGCAGACAAACTCTTTTGATGCTGCGGCAATGATTTTTTCGCGGGTCAATGCTGCGCCTCCACCTTTCATAAGCTGCAGGTAGGGATTGCACTCATCCGCGCCGTCTACGTAGATTTCAATCGGCCCGGCGCTATTGAGATCGTAAACTGGAATGTTATGGGACTTCAGGCGCTGGGCTGTTTCTTCGGAACTAGCGACTGCGCCATATAGCTCGTGCCCAATGCTTGCCAGCTCCTCAATAAAAAAATTCGCGGTGGAACCAGTGCCCACTCCAATTACCATTTTGTCTTCCAGTTTACTTTCGACATAGTCGAAAGCCGCTTTGGCGACGGCTTGCTTTAGTTCATCTTGTGTCATGACGGTCTCTGCTTGAGTAATACCTAAGTGGATTGCGCGAGGTGCTCTCCCATGCGCACAGGAGAATCGGCCTGCAGTGCTGAGTCCAGAATAACGGCGTTTGGCTCAAACAGCACAATCGCAGTTGATCCCAATTTAAATCTGCCCATCTCTGCACCTTTAGCCAGTTCAATCGAGGGAGAATGCTGACTGAAGTCGGTGAGTTTGCGCGCCTTGTTAGGGCCCGGGCATATCTGTCCAGACCAAACGGTTTCGATGCCGGCAACTATCATCGCCCCAACCAGCACCAGGGCCATGAGGCCATTTGCTGTTTCAAAAAGACAGACCAGGCGCTCATTACGTGCGAATAAATCTGGCACTGAATTCGCGGTGGTGCGATTCACTGAGAATAGCTTGCCAGGCACATAAATTGTACGAAGCAGTTTTCCCGCTGCAGGCATATGAACACGGTGGTAATCTCTCGGTGATAAATAAACGGTAGCAAACGAGCCGCCTATAAAACTGTCAGCAAGCTCGGGGTCGCTGAGTAATTGGCCTACCGTATAGTCTCGACCCTTGGCCTGCAGAATTCGATCTTCCTCAATCGTGCCGAGTTCGCTAATGGCGCCATCAGCGGGGCAGACTATTGCGCCTGGCAGGTCGGCAATGGGCCTCGCGTTTGGCTTCAATGCACGGGTNAAGAAAGCATTGAAACTCTCGAAGGCCTCGGCGTCTTCATTCTCAGCATCGCTCAAATCAACCTGATAGCGGCTAATGAACAAGCTGATCAGTAAATTCTTGGCAAAGCGCCCTTCGGCAAATTTACCCGTCAAGCGCGATAGGGCATGATGAGGAAGCAAGTACTGTAGAAGTAAAAACAGTCGCGACACGTTCGTTCCTAAACCGCCAACGCGGTAATGTGGTAGTTTCCAAAATGGGATCGATCAGTGATAGTGAGCACTCGCCGATAAAAGCAAAAGGATCCGATTGGTTCGATATTCTACTCTGTCACGGCAGCCTACCGATAGCCGATTCCCGTGCTGAAAATCAACAGGCAGAGTTAACCCACTGCGCATGGCAATGGTATGATGATCTAGCGCTCTCCTACTGAAGAGGATTGTTCATGATTGCCATCAACCCAGACCGGGCCGACCATTGCTAGCTGCGTTTCCGCCGCTGCCTCGTTACTTTAATATTGCCCGGGTTTCGCCGGGGCCTTCTGCCCGCTGTTAAACCATTTGCAACTGTAGTTTCACCTGGCTGACGCAGGGGACAATCATGACAACTCAAACAACTAACCCCGTTACCCTCACCGGCCTCGGCTGGCAGCCGCTTTTTCAGCAACAGCTCACGCTTGAAGAAATTGGTGTACTATCGCCGCTGCGTGTGGTGGAGCAATATCGCAGCGAAGTGGAGCTGGCAGGTGCATTCGGCAAGCAACAGCTCGCGCTGCTTTCTTCTATGCCGCAAATGGTTGTCGGGGACTGGATCCTGCTGAACGAGTCGGGGGGCTTCGAGCGCCTGCTTGAACGCAGTACCTGCTTCCGGCGCATTGCTGCTGGGCATCAAAAGCAGGAGCAACTGATCGCGGCCAATGTCGATACCGCTTTTATTGTTTGCTCACTCAATGACGATTTTAATCTCAATCGTATCGAGAGATACCTCGCCATGGTTCACGATGCTGGGGCCGAACCAGTGATTGTGTTGAGCAAGAAGGACCTCGCTGATAATACTGACGAACTGGCGGCCCAGGTGCAGTCTCTCTCCACCTTGCTGGCAGTGGTTGCGGTCAATACACTTGAGGAATCTACGAAGCAGCTCCTTTTACCCTGGTGCCAGCCTGGTCAGACGGTTGTGATGCTGGGTTCTTCAGGTGCTGGCAAATCAACACTCACCAACACACTCTTGGGAGAACAGCGGCAGGCCACTGCACAGATCCGCTGCGACGACAGCAAGGGCAGGCACACGACGACCGCTCGCTCCCTCTTTCGCATGGCTGGTGGAGCCATGCTGTTGGATACGCCGGGCATGCGTGAGCTGCAGCTGGTGGACATGCAAGCCGGAGTGGCAACGACTTTTGCCGACATCGAAGAGCTGGCCACCCAGTGTCGCTTTAATGATTGCCAGCATCATTTTGAACCGGGTTGTGCGGTTCAGGCTGCCATAGCCGCCGATGAGCTGGACGAGAGGCGCTTGCTTAATTACGAGAAACTGATGCAAGAGCAGGCCTTGAATGCTGCTGCCATTGCCCGAAAAAGCGCCAGCGCCAAGAATCTCGGTAAATTTTATAAGAAGACGCTGGATCAAGCTGTGCGTAAAAAGCGCGGTTAGTGAAACGGCGATTGACTAACAAAGAGTGAGCAGGGGGTAAGTGCAGCGATCGTTTCGTGGTCGCTGCGTGGACTTGCTAGACTGAGATAAGAAAGAGACTGTTTAGGAATTAGACATGGATAAATCCCAAAATCTGATCTGGCTGGATCTGGAGATGACTGGACTGGTCCCCGAAACGGATCGAATCATAGAAATCGCCACACTGATAACTGACTCAAATCTTAATATCCTGGCTGAGGGCCCGGTGTTAGCAGTGAAGCAGAGTGACGCGATGCTTGAAGGCATGGATGAGTGGAACCAAAAACACCACGGGGCATCAGGACTAATTGATCGCGTAAAGGTAAGCACGNTTGATGAGGCTGAAGTGCAGCGGCAAACGCTTGAATTTCTGGTTCAGCATTCAGAAAAGAATGCTTCTCCCATGTGCGGTAATAGCATCTGTCAGGATCGACGCTTTCTTGCTAACTACATGCCGGAGCTTGCGGCTTTCTTTCATTACCGTAACCTCGATGTCAGCACGCTGAAGGAGCTGGTAAAACGCTGGAAGCCAGGAATCCAAAGCGGATTGACTAAGCAGGGAACCCACCAGGCTATGGAAGATATCAAGGATTCGGTCAACGAGTTGATTTACTACCGCGAGCACTTTATTGCGCGCTAGATATTCCATGCTGTTCTAGCGCCCACTCAATGTGNTCCCTGACCATCGGCGGGGCGGNGCTGCGGCCGGCTTCCAGCGCGGCGATAAGCTCCGTAGACGATTCCGCGTTCCCCAATCCCACCGCCAGATTTCGCAGCCAGCAGGCATAGCCAATTCGGCGTATGGGAGATCCTGCTGTGCGTTCTAAAAATTCCTGCTCTGTCCATTTGAACAGATCCACGAGCGCGGCGTTATCCAGGCCGTGACGCGGTGAGAAGTCAGATTCATCACTGGGTCGGGTGAACTTGTTCCATGGGCACACTAACTGGCAGTCATCGCAGCCGAACACACGGTTACCCATAGCCTTGCGAAACTCAAGTGGGATGCTATTGCGCAACTCGATNGTAAGATAGGAAATACAGCGNTTCGCATCCATCTTGTTTGGTCCTAGGAATGCGTTGGTTGGGCAAACATCAAGGCAGGCTCTACAGCTACCGCAATGATCGGAAACTGGTTTGTCTATTGGTAAAGGCAGGTCAGTAAATAGCTCACCAAGAAAAAACCAGGAGCCGGCTTGCTTGTTTATCAGCATGGTGTTCTTGCCAATCCAGCCCAGCCCTGACTTTTCCGCAAGCGCTCTCTCTAACACCGGTGCGCTATCAACGAAAGCCCGATAAGCAAACTCACCGATTTCCGATTGTATTTTCTCTGCCAGTCGCTGCAGACGCTTTCGCATCAATTTGTGGTAGTCCCGACCCCTTGCATAGCGTGCAATATACGCTGTGTTGCGATCTTCTATTGGCACAAGAGAGTTACTCTTGTCTTTCGCATAGTCCATGCGCACTGAAATAACTCGGGCTGTGCCCTCGAAGAGTTTTTCCGGGAAAAATCTTTTATCCTGATTTTCCGCCATGTAGTGCATTTCGCCATGACAGCCTTCCTCTATCCACCGCTGGTAACTTGACCGGTAGTGAGATAAATCTATGTCGGTTATCGCCACCTGCTGAAATCCCAGTTCAGTGCCCCAGCCCTTTATGGCGCTGGCGAGACTGTGTAGTTCGATATCTGCCATAGGGCTTACAGGGCGCAGAGAATTTCAGCGGCGCGCTCCAGCGTGCTGTCATCTTTGCAAAAACAGAAGCGGATAATCCGGGAATCCGGCGCCTGTTTATAGAAGGGGGCAAGGGGAATAGCTGCAACCCCTTTGTCACTAGTAAGTTCTGCAACGAAGTCCATGTCGGGCTGATCACTGATCTCTTTATAGTCTACCAATTGAAAATAGGTACCCTTTGATGGGGTAAACCTGAAGCGGGAGTCCTGAATCAGACGGCAGAAATAATCCCTCTTGGCCTGATAGAAATCAGAGAGCTCGGTGGCATGTTGTGGACACTCCGCCATGAAATCCGCAATTGCGTATTGTAGAAAGCTGGTGGTTGTGAAGGTGACAAACTGGTGAATCTTCCTGAACTCCGCTGTCAGCTCCGGTCTCGCCACACAGTACGCCAACTTCCAGCCGGTGGCGTGATAGGTTTTCCCGAAAGAGAATACNGCAAAGCTTCTCTCCTTGAGCGAAGGGTGNCTCAGAACGCTGACGTGTTTCTCACCATCAAACACCATGTGCTCATATACTTCATCGGAGAGGATCAGGATATTAGTCTCGGCCACAAGGTCTGCCAGGGCATCTAGGTCACTTCTGTTGAGTGTCACGCCGCAGGGGTTATGGGGTGTGTTGATGATGATGAGCCGGGTTCTGGAGGTAATCGCGTCGGCCGCGCGACTCCAATCGATACCGTAGTCAGAGAGCCTGAGCGGCAGACGCACAGGAATGCCACCAGCCATGAGTATTGCAGGTTCGTATGAATCATAAGCAGGATCGAAAATAATGACCTCATCGCCTTGATGCACCGAGGCCTGTACCGCGTCGAATAGTGCTTCGGTCGCCCCCGAGGTCACTGTGACTTCGGTTTCGGGGTTGGCATCAAAGCCGTAAAGCGAATTGATCTTGTTGCTGATCTCCTGACGTAGTAAGGGAATACCAACCATGGGGGGATATTGGTTCTTCTTATCGTTGATATAATAGGCGACGAGCTCTTTCAAACGATCTGGACAGTCGAAATCCGGGAAACCCTGGGATAGGTTGATAGCCCCATAGTCCTGGGCCATTTTTGACATGACTGTAAAAATAGTTGTCCCAACATCTGGCAATTTACTTTGCAAATTGACTCCCCTANGGTGATGGTTATTCTGGTGAGATGAGAACAAAAGGACTGAGCTAAAGTAATATTCTACCTGAATATTGCTGAGAAGCAGCATCACGAAGTTCGCTGTAGTTTTTTGCGGCAAGAATCCAATTAGTAGCGAACAAATCAAATAACTTTAGAACAAAACTATAGGTGCATGATGTTAATTGAAAAGGACCTGCATGATGTTGCGCAGGTCGGCGAGAATGCCTCTATGTCTAATTCGACAGCAGGGTCCTTGCCGCTGCTAAATTTGTACGCTGGCCGCGCGGCGGTGCTGGCATACTTTGAAAACACCTGGGCACTGACTGAGCAACTGTTCTCGAGTCTGGCCACTGATGAGGCCTACTATGCGCGCCCTTATCATAAGACCCGCCATCCTCTGATTTTTTACTTTGCCCACCCAGTGTGCTTTTACGTCAACAAGCTATTGGTTAGTGGGCTCATAGACAAACCGGTTAACCAGGAATTTGAGCTTTTGTTTGAGACCGGTGTCGATGAAATGAACTGGGATGATCTTCATGACGGCGAGCAGGATATATGGCCAGAGTTGGACGCTGTGCGAGAATATCGCGCAAAGGTATATGGGCTGGTCAAGGAAGTCATCCAAACCCACCCAGCACTGGACAAACCAATCACCATGGCATCATCCGCCTGGTCTCTGGCCATGTGTTTCGAACACGAGCGCATTCACTTGGAGACCTCCTCCGTCCTGATTCGGGAGCTGCCGCTGGAATACGTTACACAACCCGACAGCTGGCCAGACTGGCTCACTGCACCTGCCGGGCAGAATTACGATCCGAAACAGGGTGAGCACTACCCCAGCAATGAAATGTTGGAAGTCGATTCAACGCGCGTTGCTCTCGGCAAGCCNAATGCGTGGCCGACTTTCGGTTGGGATAATGAGTATGGCAAGGATCAGCGCGAGGTCAGNGGCTTCAAGGCCAGTAAATACCTGATTAGCAACGGCGAATTTTTTCAGTTCGTTCAGGCCGGTGGCTATGAACAGCGCTGTTATTGGTCGGAATCTGGCTGGAGCTGGAGACAGTTTCGCAATGTGAAGTGGCCTACGTTCTGGGTTCAGGCTGGCCCCGCTGGCTCTCATCGCTACAAGCTGCGCACCACATTCAGTGAAATCCCCATGCAGTGGAGCTGGCCTGCGGTTGTAAATTACTACGAGGCGAAAGCTTATTGTGCTTGGCTTAGTGAACNGACCGATAGCAGCGTGCCTTATCGACTACTAGCGGAAAGTGAGCACCTTGCAATGCGCGAACCGGCGTTGAGTGCAGCAGTCGACTGGGAGCCGGGTTCTCAGGAACAGCTAAAATTGGATGGCGTGATGTACAGCAGCGCCGATAGACCAGCTAACCACAATCTTCGTTTTGGCAGTGAGGGTGCCGTGAATGCACTAATGCCCAATGCCTTGGGGTTCCACGACAGTTTTGGCAACGTCTGGCAGTGGTGTGAGGATCCATTCCACCCCTTCCCCGATTTCATGATCCATCCTTATTACACGGACTTCAGCACGCCTTGTTTCGATGGTGAACATCAGATGATTCTTGGCGGCTCCTTCATTAGCACGGGCGACGAAGCGAGTATCTGGTCGCGTTTTCATTTTCGACCTCACTTCTTTCAACACGCAGGTTTCCGGGTTGTAACGGATTCCGATACAGTTGAAAAGAAAGGCGACAAGTACGATACAGACGAAGTGGTTAACCAGTATTTGCTGTTCCACTGGGGTGAAGAGTCTGATCAATTCGATCAAACTCTGACGTCACGAATTGAAGCACCCAAGGTAACGAACCTGATTACCCGCACAGTGGAATTGATGAACCAATTCAGCACTGGCAAAAACAGTGCGCTTGATCTTGGTTGTGCAGTGGGCCGCTCTACATTTGAGCTGGCCAGGGAATTCGGCTCNGTGATGGGTCTGGATTACAGTGANGCTTTCATNGATGCGGCTGAGCACCTGCGAACTGAAAAGTCGCTAAGATATCAGCGCTGGGAAACAGGCCGNCACAACACGGANTTAACGGCAAAAGTGGACCCGGCAATAGACTGCAACCAGCTTGGCTTTGTACAGGGAGACGCTGCTAATCTCGATGCTGTGCCGCTGCTTCAGAATAATGTGTCTTACGATGCGATTCTGCTCAGTAATCTCATGTGTCGCTTGTCAGAGCCAGAGCTTTGCCTGAAGCAATTCACGGAATCAAACCGTTTCCTGCANCAAGGTGGCATATTAGTCATCTCCTCCCCTAATACATGGATGACGCAGTACACNAATCCCGATAGTTTTCTTGATGGAGCCGACAGCGAAGCAACCCTTGCGGCGCTGGGGNAATGCTTGCCGGGATTCGAGCGCCTGCACGAAGAAGATCTGCCTTTCATGATCCGGGANCATAGGCGAAAATATGAATATATNGTGGCCCAAGTCTCAGTCTGGCGGAAGTTGTGAGCTGCCGCGAGCNGCNCGCTGAAAACGCGCCGGGAGCTAAATCAGCNTGAATAAAAANAGGGCCGCNAAGCGGTCCTTTTTTTAATCCAGAGTGTTCGCAGTTTAACCTTCTCCCTGCAGCCATTCATTCAATTGAATGATGTCTTCAGGTGTAAGGATGCCAGCGACCTGCTTGAGTACCAGTGTATCGAGGACATAGTCAAAGCGGGCGTCAGCGTACTGGCGCAGAGCGCGGAAGAGATTTTCGCGGGCCCTCAGTACTTCTACGATATTACGTGTACCAACCTCAGCACCAAGCTCCGTCGCATCAAGAGCAAGCTGAGCCGAGTTGATTGATTGCTGGCGCTGATCAATCACCAGGACGTCGGTGTTTACCCGACGGTAGGCATTTCGAATATTCTGGGTCAGCTGACGCTTGGTCAGTTCCAGCGATTCCTGCGCTGCAACTACATTCTGCTCTGCTTGGCGCCGACGTGCACTGACGGCGCCGCCGCTGTAGAGAGGGATGCTGACACTCAGTGCCAGCGAGCTGCGGTCGAATGCGCCGCCACCGATCTGGATACCCTGGCTGACGATAGGGGCCGTTACGTTGTGGCCATACTGTCCGGCGATATCCACGGTTGGCAGGTGATCTGACTTACGCGCCCGCAGCGTCTTGCGCGAGGCATCAAGGTTGTACCTGGCCGCCGCGATGGCAAGGCTATTGTCCTCAGCTTGGTCCTCCCAAGCGATCAGTGAACCATCGACCTCCAGAATTGGGAAATCCGCTCGGAGCTCATCGATATTACCATGGGGTTGACCGGTGATTGCTTCCAGCGCTTCATAGCGGGAACGCAGCAGGTCACGCTGCAGGATCGTGGTGTTTCGGGCCAGGTCAAAGGCAGCCTGGCTGTCGAACACGTCGGTAATCGCGACCAGACCTACTTCTTCTCGCTGTCTGGTCTGCTCAAGCGAGCGCAGTGCCGCCTCTTCTTCTTGAAGATTGGTTTCCAGCAGTTCCTGGGCACGCAGCACATCGAAATAAGCCATGGCGACGCGCATGATCAGGTCCTGTTCCTGGGCCGCGAGATTTACTGCGGCCGCGCGGTCACTGGCCTTGGCGCTTTGGAAGGTATACCAGTTCGACAGGTTGATCACGCTCTGGTTGAGGTTTAAACCCCAGCCGTGGTTGTTCAAACCATTAGCGTAGCTNTGTCCAGGCTGAACCAGGGTGCNTACTGTTTCACCGGTTANCGGNTTCGTTNTGTCCCTGAAAACATNATCCGNAGGACCAGAGGTCACCCGTGAGGTACTGCCGCCAACGCCGAAACTGGGAAGCAAGGCCGAACGGCTCTGGTTCAGGTTCTCTCGATTAGCTCGATAGACTGCTTCGGCTTGCCTNAAAGTAGGGTCATTTTCGAGGGCGAGCTCGAGGATCGTGTAGAGATCCTGCCCGTAACTGGCTGAACAGAAGAGGCTGCCCAGTAGTANAAGTCCTAGGTACTTCGATAGTCGTCTCATAATTACTGACCTTGATGCGNGTGAATCTCGTGACTGGCGTCAATGCGGGTGAAANCGAAATTATTGGATTTCAGGTGNTGAAGATGAGCAAGCCNGCATTCTACACAGTGTAACCAAAAGTGACAATTTTAACCCCGGCGATGCGACAGGCTGTTTTTCTTTACCCACTAGACGCTGGAGAGCTCAGCNTATTACTTTGGTCTTGGCGGCTTCTGCCCAGCGTATTACTTTGCGAGTGTTTTGGGGCATAATAAACACAGCTTAGATACCGCCAGCGAGTCTGCTCTGATTCGCTGATAGCCCGAATGCTTTACATCCGAAAACTCACGCTAGAAAACCGAAATCAGTGACAGTTACTCTCGCTTTCGCTGGCACCACAGGACCCTAGAATGAACGCAGAATCTGAACATTTACTGGAAAAAATCAGCAAGCTGGATACCAGCGGNGAGCAGCACTACCCAAATTCTCGGAAGGTATACGTCCAGGGTAGTAGATCCGATCTTAAGGTTCCGATGCGAGAAATCAGCCTGACTGCCACTGAGACTGAAACAGGTCTCGAAGAGAATCCACCGATGCGAGTTTATGATACATCTGGTATCTATTCAGATACTGAGTCGGTGATTGATCTGCGCAAGGGCCTGCCGCCAATTCGCCAGCCCTGGATCGAGGAAAGAAATGATACCGAGCAGCTGGCAGGCGCCAGCTCCACATTTGGCCAGGCCAGGCAGCAGGATCTGAATACAGCGCACCTGCGCTTTGAACATATTCATGCNCCTCGCAGGGCCAGGTCGGGCGCTAATGTCACGCAATTACACTANGCTCGCCAGGGCATCATCACGCCTGAGATGGAATATATTGCCATTCGCGAAAATATCGTCCGAGCCCAACTGCGTGAGCAGGAGCAGCCTCTCCATCAGCATACCGGCGAATCGTTTGCTGCCCAGATTCCTGATGAGATTACCCCTGAGTTTGTGCGAGACGAAGTCGCGCGCGGGCGAGCAATCATCCCNGCCAATATCAACCACCCNGAGATTGAGCCCATGATCATCGGGCGTAACTTCCTGGTAAANGTGAATGCCAATATNGGAAATTCTGCTGTGACCTCNTCGATTGAAGAAGAGGTAGAGAAGCTCACTTGGTCAGCACTCTGGGGCGCGGACACGGTGATGGATCTATCTACCGGCAAGAATATCCATGAAACCAGGGAGTGGATTATTCGTAACTCCATGGTGCCCATCGGAACTGTGCCAATTTATCAGGCACTGGAGAAGGTAGATGGCGTTGCCGAAGATCTTAGCTGGGAAATTTATCGCGATACCTTGATTGAGCAGGCCGAGCAGGGTGTNGACTACTTTACAATTCATGCCGGTGTGCTNTTGCGCTATGTNCCGCTGACTGCCAAGCGNGTNACCGGCATTGTGTCGCGNGGTGGATCCATCATGGCCAAATGGTGCCTGTCTCATCACAAGGAAAATTTTCTTTATACTCATTTTGAAGACATCTGTGAGATCATGAAAGCTTACGATGTTTCCTTTTCACTGGGTGATGGACTGCGGCCTGGATCGGTTGCGGATGCCAATGATGCAGCGCAGTTTGGTGAGTTGGAAACCCTGGGTGAACTCACAAAGATTGCCTGGCGCCATGATGTGCAAACCATGATTGAAGGCCCAGGACATGTGCCCATTCACATGATTAAGGAAAATATGGAGAAACAGTTAAAAGTGTGCGATGAGGCACCTTTTTATACATTAGGCCCGCTCACNACTGATATNGCGCCTGGATATGATCACATCACCTCTGGCATCGGCGCCGCTATGATTGGATGGTTCGGATGCGCCATGCTGTGCTATGTCACGCCAAAAGAACATCTCGGATTGCCCAACAAGCAAGATGTCAAAGAAGGGCTGATGGCTTATAAGATTGCGGCCCACGCTGCAGATCTTGCAAAGGGTCATCCCGGCGCCCAGCTACGGGACAATGCCCTGTCTAAAGCGCGTTTTGAGTTTCGCTGGGAAGATCAGTTTAACCTAGGTCTTGATCCCACGACCGCGCGTGCTTATCACGATGAGACTTTGCCAAAGCAGTCGGGCAAGGTCGCGCACTTTTGCTCCATGTGCGGCCCCAAATTTTGTTCTATGAAAATCTCGCAGGAAGTGCGTGAGTATGCGTCTGCGAAGACTGATGGCAACGTCGACAAGGCGATAGATGAAGGCATGGCGGCCATGGCCGAAGAATATGAAAAGCAGGGGCGCAAACTCTATCGTAAGGTTTAGCAGATGGAATTTAGAGCCTAAAAGCTAATGCTCGGAACCTACGGCCTAAAATATAATGCCTAGGGCATGTGATCTGACTGTATATAGTCAAGCATCGCCTGCAGACAGGACTCAGCAAGTTTGCCAGAGCGCTGCGGTGACCATCCGAACGTTGAATCTGGAGTTGCTGTGGTATCTTTGAATGGCATCTCCAGGGTCATCGCTAGGCAGTCATGGAGACTCGCAGTCTGGACCGTGCTCATACTCAGGTTTGCTTCCCCGGGGCGCTTGGCTGGATACCCATGTTCGGTCTGAAAGTCCGGGTTTATTTGCGCGAGCCGGTTGCGATAAAAATCCAGCTTGGCCTGGCGTGTAGACTCCCAGTTCGCTAAACCCTCAGTGCCTGCGATAAAACAGTAGGGCAGAGTCTCGTCGCCATGCACATCGAGGAAAAAATCTACCCCCGTCTCTGACATTGCCTGCTTCGCCAGATGAACTTCAGGCGTTGAATCCATGGCTGGCTCTATCCACTCTCGATTCAGATTGCGCCCTGCGGCGTTAGTGCGCAAGTGTCCGCGCCGACTTCCATCCGGATTCATATTAGGAATCAGGTTGATATCACAGCGCTCCAGCAATTGCTGGGTCAGCGGATCGTCGATATCCAACAGCAGATTGATGCAGCCTTCCATCCACCATTCCGCCATGGTTTCCCCTGGGTGTTGGCGCGCGATAAGCCAGCATTGTTTGCGTTCAGTCTCCACAGTTTTGCCCACATCAAGGCTAAAGCGCAAGAGGTCTAGGTCTTGCCCGTCCAGCGTCTGGCCGAGGAGTCGATTGCTACAGTGCTCAGCAGATTGCGCCTTGGCGACTAGCCGATGATGTCTTTCTATGGAATAGGGCGCGAAATAAGCGAAGTACACCGAGTCCTGTTCCGGGCAAAACTCTATCGTAAGGCAGCCGTCATCTAGGCTGGTGTCGTGTCGGTACCAGTGTTTACGGTCATAGGAATAACAAACTCGGTAATCCCTGAAGCCATTAGGATAGGCTGCCCCGTCAGCGTTAATAATTCGCATTACGCAGCTCTGCTGTCTGGCATCGCTGAGACGAAAATAAAACCACTGATAGAACGCTGAATTTTTGTCGGCACGAATCTTTAGGCGAATATCATTTACAGACTCGCAGGACAGTACTTCAATGTTGCCCCCATCAAACTCCTGGCTAATCTTCATAGGACTTCCCTTCAAGCTTTGTTTGGCTCATTTCATATCACAAAGAAGCCATTATCCTTGAAATGTCTTTGCAATTCACATTCTGCTATTATTTCGGTCTTTTCTAGTGCTGGGTTTGCTAACTGTCTTGAGGCTAGCATGCCCTGTCTCCAGAAATAAGAATTGGTAGCAAATATTCCAGCAATACTCTAAACCAGCAGTACGCTAATTAAGCGATATGTAATCAAAGTACCGAGACTAGCAATGTCCGTAATGACCGATAATTTAAACGTTAAATCCAACGACGCGCTCATCACTCCGCAGCAACTCAAGGCTGAACTTCCTCTCGCAGGAGCAGCACTGGGCACAGTACAGCAGGCGCGGCAAACAATCTTCGATATCCTGGACCGAAAAGACCCGCGCCTTTTCGTTGTGGTGGGTCCTTGTTCTATCCATGATCCTGAGGCCGCGCTCGACTATGCAGAACGACTCAAGGCGTTAGCACCAAAGATCGCGGATACGCTTTATATTGTCATGCGCGTCTATTTTGAGAAGCCGCGAACCTCTATCGGTTGGAAGGGACTGATCAATGACCCGCATTTGGATGATTCGTTCAAGATTGAGGAGGGATTACGTTTAGGACGCAAGCTGTTGCTGGATATCTCCAAGAAAGGGCTACCCGCTTCCACCGAGGCGCTGGACCCGATATCTCCACAATACCTGCAGGACTTGATCGCATGGTCTGCAATCGGAGCCCGCACTACCGAATCACAGACCCACAGAGAAATGTCCTCAGGGCTATCGTCGCCAGTGGGCTTTAAGAATGGCACTGACGGTGGTTTGATGGTGGCCATCAATGCTATGCAGTCGGTTTCCAGTCCACACCGGTTTCTGGGTATCAATGGTGAGGGACAAGTATCAGTGGTTACCACCAGGGGTAATCCTTATGCGCATGTAGTGCTGCGTGGCGGTAGCAAGGGCCCTAACTACGACTCGGTGAATATTACTCAATGTGAAAAAGCCCTTGAAGCCGGCGGCGTCAACAAAAACATCATGGTTGACTGCAGCCACGCTAATTCGAACAAGGATCCCAACGTGCAGCCTCTGGTATTAAAAGACGTCACTCACCAGATACTTGAAGGCAACAAATCGATTATCGGGGTCATGCTGGAAAGTAATATAAATCACGGCAGCCAATCTATTCCGGATGATCTCGGGCAGCTAAAGTACGGTGTGTCGGTGACAGATGCCTGTATGGATTGGGAAACTAGCGAAGCAGCACTGCTGGAAATGGCGGACAAGCTCAGATCCGTGTTACCCGCGCGCTAGAGCGGGCCGCATCAGCTAAACCAGGACAAGCTGGAAGCCGGAGCCGGGTTGCGCAANGANCTCGATNTCTTNGACCGTAGNTTCTCGCCCCAGCAACGCATTGCGATGGGGATATCGCCCAAATCGATCGATAATNTCTTTGTNCTTCAGCTCAAAATTGAAGTTATCTTNAAGGCTTGGTTGATCAAATAAATAGAGTGCAATCTCGTGAATNTCACGCAATCCGCTGTGCATGAACGGCATGTACAGGAAGGCCTTGCGGCCGATCTCCAGTTCCTTATCCAGTTTTGTNCNTATCGCTTCTTGCGCCAAAATCAGTNCCAGCGAGNCATAGGTGAATGCNTCTCTACTATCTCNGAACATATTTCTTGAGAACNGGTCCAGAACAATCACCTCAGCCAGCGNACCCANAGGCTCTGCGCGCTAGGTATATAACAAACCTTGCTTGGCAAGTTTGTGGGTAGACNCCAAGCGGTCGCGGATCAAGGCNTCGAACTTGGAATACTTTTNAANGCTTTGCTTGGGTTCGACTTCTTTAAACCAGAAGCGAAAGACTTCCATAGCTGTCATGGCCAGTCAACTAAAGTGGTAGCGATATCTGTTAATCGTCGCGATATCAGATTTGCTTTATACCCACATACGAAGGACGCGGTATTCACNGCAAAAAAAGGGGCTTAGATGAGCCCCTTAGATAGGAAAGTAACTTATGTTTCGAACTTAGGTTGTCAATCAAGGTTGTTAACNAGGGTGTGAGCTATCAGGCGGAGTCTGCATAGGCAATNGCCAGGTTTTCCTTCTCGCGCCGTCCTAGGGTTTTCCATTTTTGAACAAAGGGGTTATCAAGCAGAGTCTGCATATAGGTATCCGCTTCTGCGCTAAGCTCGGCACCATAGGCCTCGAAACAAATAGCTACTGAAGCAAACATACAGTCGGCGATCGAGAATCTACCAAACAGGTAATTTCCGTTCTCACCAAAGCGCCGTCGGGTGCAGCTCCATATGGCGTCCATACGAGCAATTTCATCTTTCAGCGCATCAGAGGGCGACAGGCGACAGGACGCCTTGCAATTCATTGGCCACTCCTTCTTCAGCTGCGGAAATTCGGCGTGCATTTCGGCGCTCACAGAGCGCGCGCTCGCTTTACGCTTGGGGTTTACGGGCCATCCGGAACCACCTAGAAACTCGTCCGAAATGTACTCACAAATAGCCAAGGAGTCCCAAACTGTCACTTCTTTATGCAAGAGGACTGGCACTTTTAAAGAAGGAGAATAAGGTCCAAGCTTCTCTGCGGTATTGTCCTGGTAAAGTGAAATCTGAATTTCTTCAAACTCTGCATCGAACATCTTAAGCAATAACCAGGGGCAAAGTGACCAGGATGAGTAGTTCTTATTGCCAATTACGAGTCTTACTTCTTTCATCATTATTTTAGTCTCCACTTTGTGCCTTTGCCAAGCGGGGTTTGTTAGTCTTCTCTGGAATCTGTGAGCAGTTGGCGACTGGTATCTGTCAGGCGAACAATCACACGCCGATCAAAAAAATCAGTTTCCACACTCTGGATCGCATGCAGTGGTTGAGTCTCGCCGTGGGCTACCGTTGTGATGGCTGCGTCATCTACGCCGAGTCGCGCAATGAAGCTTTTAACGCTCGCAGTGCGTGATTGTGATAGCCTAAGATTAGTGTCTGCATCCCCGTTACGGTCTGCGTATCCGGTAATTTCGATGGCGCTGGTTTGCAGCTGCTGCGCCAACGCAATTAAGTTACTGAGCTGGTCCTGATAGTGGCCCTCGAGTGAGCTGGAGCCAGTGCGAAAGTGAATAGAAATTGCGGTGTTATCGAACAAACTGGAATCTGGGGCTTTATTTAGAAAAGCCGGCAGGACCTGTGCGGGTGCGGATTTGATCCGATCGAGTTCATCGAGGACATGCTGTTTTTCTCTTTCAAGTTTGGCCAACTGCTGGCGGGCTTCCTGAGCTTCGACCTTTGAGGCGACCCACTCAGCTTCCATGTCNCGATANTCNNGTCTGGTGATCCAACCGNCTCCCACANAGATNCCAAGGGCCGCGCCAATGATCGCGCCAGGAGGNCCACCAGCTGCNGCGCCAATTANCGCNCCACTCATNAGGCCCNCGGCTTCTTCAGTTTNCGGCGNGCTANCAGAGCGATACNNNTCGTCTGCTAGGNNGTTGGTGGANAGGNNGCCGGCGAGGGCGAAGCTTGCGAAANGCAGTNCAATTGGTTTTTTCATAAGGAGAGNTCCTNTTAAGTGAATTTCAAATTGAGAGGCTAGTNGTTAATTCTNGGCCTNAGGAAANAATNANNGGGAATAAAATCTCNAATCNCGGAGTCTAATAANGAGCAGCAGTTGCGCTCGNATTANTTAGGTGAGCTTATTAAACACAAGCTTTCTTNCGGCGGCGGGGAGGTATTGGGGCCATGTGGTGATTAAATATGGCAGAATAATGGCAATNTGCGCTGGTTGAGAACCAGATCTCCGATTCCGCAGTCATATAGCGTATAGTCGGNGCCTAAATTATTGATTCTCAATAGGAAAATTCCGACCAACACTGACAGTGAAAATTCAGAAACAGACCTAAAAGCAGAGCTGAAATGAGCAGAAGAATTGCTATCGTCGAGGATGAAGCCGCCATTCGGGAAAACTACGCCGACGTGCTCCGGAAACAGGGTTATGAAGTGCAGACTTATGCCAATCGCAAAAAAGCGATGGCAGCATTCGATATTCGTCTGCCCAATCTGGCCATTATCGATATAGGTCTGGAGAACGAAATTGACGGAGGTTTCACCCTTTGTCAGGCTCTGCGCTCTCTGTCAGATACGCTTCCGATTATTTTCCTGACCGCGCGCGACAATGACTTTGATACTGTATCGGGTTTGCGCATGGGCGCCGACGATTATCTGACCAAGGACATCAGCCTGCCCCATCTCACGGCACGCATCGCAGCCCTGTTTCGCCGTCTCGATGTAATTGATCAACCGCCATCGCCAGAGAATCTGCTGCAGCGCGGGAAGCTGACCTTGGATATCGGTCGCCTCACTGTGCAGTGGGAAGAACAACCAGTGCCTCTTACCGTGACCGAATTCTGGATGGTGCATGCACTGGCTAAATTTCCGGGCCACGTCAAGAGTCGCCAGGTGCTCATGCAGGAATCAAAAATATTTGTAGATGGCAGTACAATCACATCACACATCAAACGCATCAGAAAGAAATTCCTTCAAATGGACGATGAATTTGACTGCATCGAAACAGTTTACGGAATGGGCTATCGCTGGAATATCGAACCGGCAGGATCCGAAAATGCGCCTAGTTACTTACGGACGAACTAAGTCAATTGGCAGCAACTAAACCAACTAAACGAAACGCAATCTCTTCAGCATAAGCTCGTTATGGCCTTCGCCCTAAAAAATCCATTTGGCATTCGCTTCAAGCTGGTTTTTCTATCCAGTTTTCTGCTGGTAATTCCATGGCTCGGCTACCAGTACATCCTGGAGATGGAGGACTATCTGGCTCGCGGTCAGGAGCAAACTGTCCTGGGGACAGCGCAGGCGCTGGCTACTGCTCTCAATGAGCGCCCGGAGTTATTTAATGAGGGTAGCTATAGTCCAGCCACGCGCAGTGAGGACCTTTATGTTTACCCCGTGTATTCACCCTTGTCTCTGGTTGATAGCTCACTCGGTGATTGGGGCGAATACCAGCAGTATGAAGTGCTGTACGACAATCGGGATTTTCTCAGAACCACTTTGAATCCAGCACGTATGTACGTGGATGATGACTCACTGAAGTTTGAAAGTATGTTAGGCGAATACGATGGTTTCTTGTATGCCTATTTTAAAGTGACGGACGACGAAGTTGTTTACCGAGATCAGGATGCACTGACGGTCTATCGTAGCGACTTTCTTCAGATCTCAATGCTGTCTAAGGAAGGAAATGATGTTACCCGTTATGTGATTGCGCCTTATCAAGCTGAACCTATCTATCCTTTTCGGGTCAAGGAAGACTACACCGACCCGACCTACGAAGAACGCATTATCGGTCAATGGTATGACACCAACTTTGGTTATGCTGTTGAGCTTCGCATTCCAATGGAAATGTTGGGAGATCGGCTTGGGTTTGCTGTATTCGATATTGATGACCCGGTAAATCGAAGCGTCAACACTGTGGTTGCCACTTATCGAATGGATGACGCGGAACGTCTGGGCTCAATTCTTTTACCTACCCCTGAGATTGACCGCATAGTTGCTGGGATGGGGCATAATAATTCACGAATACAAGTAGTGGACCGAAGTGGGCGTGTATTGCTTACCGCCGGAGATATTCAGTCCGCTACAGGAATACAACTGACCCCTATTGAAAGTGGGGTACCGATCAACAAATACTGGCTGTATGTTCAGAACAAGATTCTGGACCCCCTGTATTACCAGCTTCTAACCAAACCCAGCAATGATTTTATTGATGATCTCTATTCTGAAGTTACGCGTGGAGGCGCGCACATTTACTCTGCGTTAAATGGCACGCCGCTGACTCAGTTCCGAACTCTGGCAGACACTGAAACCCGCCTACTTGAAGCGGCTCACCCCATACTCGCGAATAATGAGGTAATGGGGGCTGTGGTGGTTGATCAGAATATGAACGGATTGCGGACATTCAGAAACGAAGCCATGGAAAAGCTGTTCAATACAATAATCGCAGTGATGCTAATTGTGGTACTGGGCTTGTTCTTTTTCGCATCGCGCATTTCATCCCGAATACGAGGTTTACGCAATCAGGCTGAAGCGATTATCGATGACACTGGGCGCGTACAAAACACTATTGTGCCTTCCGGGAATTCCGATGAAATTGGGGACTTATCACGCAGCTTTTCCAGTATCGTGGAGCGCCTTACGCAGTATACGAATTACCTTGAAAACATGTCTTCACGACTTTCGCACGAGCTACGCACACCAGTTACAGTGGTTAGATCCTCTATTGAAAACCTGGGGCTGACAGAGAGCAACGAGGAATCGGCTGTCTATATTGAGCGAGCAGAAGAAGGCATTAACCGGCTAAATCTCATTCTCACCAATATGAGCGAAGCCACTCGTCTCGAGCAAATGTTGCAGACTTCTGAGAAAGAGAAAATCGATCTGGTGGAAGTCATCACTGGCTGTGTTGAGGGTTACAAGCTTGCCTATCCGGAGTCCAACTTCGAGCTGGATACACTGAACTATACGATTCACGTGGATGGAGTTCCTGAGTATATCGCCCAGTTGCTAGATAAGCTGGTGGCAAATGCAGTCGAGTTTTCTTATCCCGACCAACCCATTACAGTATACTGCCGCGCCTTGCGTGATCATGCCGTGATCAAGGTATCCAATGCCGGGCCATTTCTGCCGGACGAAATGAAAGACAGGCTGTTCGACTCCATGATTTCAGTGCGTCCGCAGGAAAAACAGCGCCAGCCGCACTTGGGGATGGGCTTGCATATCGCGCGTCTGATTTCAGACTTTCATGGCGGACAGATTCGGGCGGAGAACAGGCAAGACCGAAATGGTGTGACTGTCACGGTCGTCATTCCCCTGTTTTATAAGTAACTCAGCTGCCCGTTTCGTCTGATACGGGGTCTTTTCCGGTATAGTATTTGGGAGCATTACTCCTCACCACCGGGGAACCTGTGGCCCAGGCGTGGCAGGTATCCAGCACCACCGGGCGCTTGTTGCCGCTTGTTTTTTCTCCCTCTTCTGCGTCCGATTCTTGTCTGCGTTTGCTCTTGATCGGCCAGATCGTTTGCATGGCTACCGTCGCCATTGGAAACAGGAGTTCCGTCAGGTGTGTGCAGCCCTCGGTGCCACCGACCTTCGTGCGTATTGCCTTACGCCACCCTGGACCCATTTGTATGCCAATCAAATTTTTATAGTTTGGCGTAATGCTCGGACACATCTCAAACGGACTGTGCTCAGTTGCTGCGTAAATATCCCGTATCACAAAGCTGTCATCGATAGTGACACGCAGAAACATTTCATGCATCGGCTCCCCGATTGGCACTGTCCCGCGCCACTTATTGCTGAACTCATATGTCTTCGTATCTTTCATGTGAGCTTCAATGTCCCACATGCCATCTTCGCGCTCATAGCCGCGGTAATCGATTGCTCGAGTATGGACATGGCGTCTTGGGGCTGCTTCAGGCAAAGACATAGGGGGTACCTTCGATAATTCAGTTGGAGATTTTAGGTGCTAGGAAAAATAGTGTTCGTCGATAAATGTGATAAAAAAGGGCGTCGTGGATATAGGCAACCTGCTTGTTAGAAAGGTGTCTGAGAGAGGAAATTATAACGGATTGTGTGCCCTCTTTCCTCCATTCGGGCATAATGCCCTGATTGCAGAAAAGGAGAGATCATGACTACAGCAACCGCCCGCCACATTTTGGTAGATTCCGAAGAGCAATGCCTGCAGCTGAAGGATCGAATCGCTAACGGCGAAGATTTTGGCGACATCGCAAGAGAGTTTTCAAGCTGCCCTTCCAAGGCGCAGGGTGGAGATCTTGGCCAGTTTGGCCCAGGCATGATGGTAAAAGAATTCGATGCGGTCGTATTCAGTGCCGACGTCAACACGCTGCAAGGGCCAGTCAAAACACAATTCGGCTACCACCTGCTTGAAGTGATAAGCCGCAACTAAAAATGCGCGTGCTGTTCTTGTGTACCGGTAACTCTTGCCGCTCGCAAATGGCGGAGGGTTGGGCTCGCGCGCTCGCTGCTAAATTGCTGGGCAAAAAACAGTTCGAATTTGCTTCGGCTGGACTGCAAGCCTATGGCCTGAACCCCCGCGCAATCGCTGTAATGGCTGAAAATGGCATTGATATCACCTCGCAGACATCGGACGTTTTAACAGACGCGATGTTAGCAGAAGCGGATTTGGTAATATCGGTTTGTGCTCATGCAGGTGAGCGCTGCCCGCTCCTCCCAGCTGGTACCTTGAAACGGCATATGCCGTTTGACGATCCCGCTGCGGCTATCGGCGAGGAATCGGAGATCAAGGCCTGCTTTCAAAATGTATGCGAACGAATTCGAGTTGAAATCGAAATACTCCTGCATGAATTGACTGCGAAAAAGGTCTAGATGAAAAAATCAGATCCACCCTTCAAACAAGCGGATGTGTCCGTAGAGCAACGGCACACGGCCTATCGTGATTTCCTCCGCTTGGATAAGCTGCAGCTCAAGCACCGGATGTTTGAAGGGGGTTGGAGCGAACCGATTGATCGTGAACTACTGGTTAAGGAGCAAGCGGTGGGGGTCATGCTGTTCGACCCTGACCTGGATAATTTGGTCATGGTGCGCCAGTTTCGGGTTGGCATGCTGGGACAGCAAGAATCACCCTGGCCGCTGGAACTGGTAGCGGGATTGGTTGATAAGCCGGAGTCCCTCGAAGAAGTTGCAGCGCGTGAAACTTATGAAGAAACCGGCATTGTGGCGGGCAAACTGGTAAAAATTTGTCAGTATTTCAATAGCCCCGGCGCCTCGACAGAATATGTGACCTTGTATTGCAGTAGAGTAGATTCCAGTAAAGCTGGTGGGGTTCACGGGCTGGACCACGAGCATGAGGATATCGAAGTCGTTGTCATTGCCGAAGCAGAGGCCCAGGAGGCAGTTCGAACCGGTGCTATTAACAACGCAATGTCGGTAATCGCCCTGCAGTGGTTGGCATTGAACAAGGATGCCTTGCTTCATCAATGGCGCGAAAGCCAGCAGCTTTAGCCATTGTTTCTACTCAAAAACCCCTGCCGAGAACTCGCAAAAACCGGCTAAACCGTTACAATTGGTTCTGTAGTGGTTTTTGTTCCGAAATAGCGCGGGCCTTGAATCTGAGTCCCTTACCCCCGGGTGACTGCTTCATTGTTCCCTGGCTGACCCGCTTTATCGAGTCTAGACTAGAGAACAAGGTACTTGGCGTTTTAACGAAATTTGGCGATAACTTAAGAAGTATGCCTAAAAATAGCTACAGTATGGATCTGATCAAGCAAATGGCCGTTTGCGATGCCAACTACATCCGTTTGCTTAAGTTAGTGCCACAGCTTGGAGCTTATCTAGACAGCTCCTTCTCAAACCACATAAAGAGTGCGGGGACTCGCCCTTTTGAGCTCACAGCCAATGAGCCTGAAAAAGCATTAGAGGGTATCAAGACCCAGTTTTGTATTGCTGATCAGGTTGATGAAAATGCAGAGGTTACCGTTGAAATAAAGATTCTGGAGGCGTTTAAGTATACGACTACGCTAGAGATCATTCAGAAACCCGAATTAAAGCAATGGATGACTAATCCATCTATGCTNGTTAGGGTNTATCACGATGCCAACACAGCTGAAGTGGTCTCCTATCAGAGCCATCGCAATCTTAAGCCNCGCTACTCCAGTCCNAATCCAAAAATGTATCACGCTGATGAGAAGNTTCAGGTTAACGAATTTCTGGGGGAGTGGCTTACGCACTGTCTTAANGTAGGAAGAAGTATCAAAGNGCCANAACTAACATGTTATANTTAACAACNNGTCCGGNAGCTATGACGCCGCAGACCGCCAACAGCACAATTCATCTGGTNCAGATTACCGATACACATTTGTACGGTAGAACGACTGGCACCCTGCTCAAAATGAATACTATCGATAGTTTTGAGCATGTTGTCGAACTTGTGCGCGCAAAAGAAGATAGCATTGATCTAATTCTGGCCACCGGAGATATCGCACAGGATGCCTCGGAATCGGCTTACAGTCATTTTGCAGAGAGGATAGGCGCGCTTGAAGCTCCTTATCGCTGGATCCCTGGCAATCACGATAAAGCGGAAGTGATGAAAAATGCCGCTGCGTCGCCAGATGTGAACGAAAAAAGCGTGCAAATAAATAACTGGTTGATCCTGATGCTGAATACCAGTGTCGATGGTCAGGTTCATGGGCGCCTTGCGCCAGAAGAGCTGGAGTTTTTGTATTTACAGCTGCAGGAATCGGAGCTCAACAACTCCATTGATCACATCATGATCTGCATGCATCACAATCCTGTTAAAGGCAGGTCTGGCTGGATGAAGGAAATTGGCCTGAAGAATCGTGCTCGCTTCTGGGAACTGGCTAGAACAGCCACCAAGATCAAGTGCATAGTCTATGGGCATATCCACCAGGAGCTGGATTTTGTTCATGAAAACATACGCTGTCTCTGCTCGCCTTCTACCTGCATCCAGTTTAAACCCAACGTGGTGAATTTTGCATTGGACCAAGTTAATCCGGGCTACCGAAGTTTTGAACTGCACGCCAATGGCACTGTTGAAACCGAAGTTCATCGGGTTGAAGGCGAGAATTTCGAGGCCGACTTCAGCAGCGGCGGCTANTAGTTGCGGGCTCGTTGGTTTGTTGGGATGGTGGCTNCAGGGACACANCATTGCAACNGCTGCNGTTTCATCCAGTCATCGGGGTGACAGCTTACCGTGACTTCTGACTTACATATTCTTTACCTGCATGGCTTCCTCAGCGCGCCGCAATCAAAAAAAGCCCAGCAAACTATCGCCTATTGCGGCCAAAAGGGCATGGCAGACCGTATTCATGTCCCTGCGCTGATGCAGGGGCCAGCTGCCACGATCCATAAGCTCAGNGAACTGATAAGGAGTCTGCCCGGAAACAGCTTGGGACTAATAGGTAGCAGTCTGGGTGGATATTATGCGACTTACCTTGCAGAGGCTTTTCATCTGCCCGCGGTACTAATTAACCCTGCTGTGGGGCCTTTGGAATTCTGGGAGTCCCACCTGGGGGAACACAAAAACTACTACAGTGATCATTTGCATGTAGTGACCCCCCGCTATATCGAGGAGTTACGATCACTGGAGAGGAANCNTTTGCAGTATCCAGAAAATTTCATGGTAATGGTGCAAACTGGTGATGAAACGCTCGACTATCGCAAGGCGGTGTCGAAATTTAGTGACTCTCGTCTCGTGATTCGCGAAAATGGTGATCATAGTTACCAAGGCTATGATCGTGAATTACCCGACATCGAAGCCTTTTTGCTATCAAGAATTAACGATACTGCGCGATAAAATACTATCCAACCGCAGTATGACAATTCCGCTATTCTCTTAACCTGACCAGATGTCCAACAACTACAACGCCGATGCGATTGAAGTACTAACTGGCCTTGATCCAGTTCGTAAGCGTCCGGGTATGTATACCGATACAACCCGCCCCAATCACCTGATCCAGGAAGTCATCGATAACAGTGTCGATGAAGCGCTGGCGGGTTTTGCCAATAACCTTACCCTGACCCTGCATAAACACGGCTCCATCGAAGTCAGCGATGATGGCCGCGGCATGCCGGTAGATAAGCACAAGGGCGAGAAAGTCTCCGGCGTGGAACTCATTCTTACGCGACTGCATGCCGGGGGTAAGTTCTCGAACAAGAACTACCAGTATTCTGGAGGCCTGCACGGGGTCGGGGTCTCGGTAGTGAACGCCCTGTCTAAAACCCTTGAGGTGAGTGTCAAGCGCGACTCGAAAGTCTATAGCATGACATTCAAGGGTGGCGAGAAGGCTTCCGAGCTGAATGTTGTTGGTAAGGTGGGCAAACGTAACAGCGGCACCACGGTTACCTTCGTGCCGGATGAAAAGTACTTCGATTCGGTTAAGATCTCGATCCCAAGACTAAAACATGTCCTGCGGGCGAAAGCGGTGCTCTGTTCCGGGCTGCGGGTCGCCTTTATCGACGCAACTGTTAGCGAATCCAAGGCCCAGAGTGAAGAGTGGTATTTTGAAGATGGCCTGACTGATTATTTGACCCAGGCAACCTCTGAATATGAGTGTTTGCCGGAAGAGCCGTTTGTGGGTTCCATCAAGGGTAATGATGAGGCCGTAGATTGGGCCTTGCACTGGTTGCCCGAGGGCGGCGAGGTAATCGGCGAAAGCTATGTCAATCTGATTCCCACGCCACAGGGCGGAACCCATGTTAATGGTTTGCGCACGGGCTTGCTCGAGGCGCTGCGAGAATTTTGTGAGTTTCGTAACCTGCTGCCTAGAGGTATCAAGCTGACGGGCGAGGATGTCTGGGAAAAGTGCAGCTATGTGCTGTCATCGAAACTCCTTGATCCTCAGTTTTCGGGTCAAACCAAGGAAAGGTTATCGTCAAGACAGTGTGCAGTTTTCGTGGCCGGCGTGATTAAAGATGAATTCGGCCTGTGGCTTAGCCAGCACACCGCTGAGGCCGAGACCATAGCCGAGCTCTGCATTAGTAACGCCCAGAGTCGACTCAAGGCCAGCAAGAAGGTTGCGCGCAAGAAGGTTACATCTGGCCCGGCCTTGCCGGGCAAGCTGGCGGATTGCTCTACCCAGGATGTGATGTCCGGTGAGCTTTTCCTAGTGGAGGGTGACTCGGCTGGGGGTTCTGCTAAACAGGCTAGGGATCGGGAATTTCAGGCCATCATGCCGCTTCGCGGTAAGATTCTTAACACCTGGGAGGTAGATTCCGGCGAGATCCTCGCTTCCCAGGCTGTGCACGACATTGCAATTGCGCTGGGGGTTGATCCGGGCACCAGCTATATCGATGGCTTGCGCTACGGTAAAATTTGCATTCTTGCCGATGCAGACTCAGACGGGCTGCATATCGCGACGCTTTTATGCGCGCTATTCGTCAAGCACTTCCGCCCTGTGGTGGAGGCTGGCCACGTCTTCGTCGCGATGCCGCCACTGTTTCGTATCGATGTTGGCAAAGAAGTTTTCTATGCCCTGGACGAGGACGAAAAGAACGGCATCCTGGACCGTATTGCTGCCGATAAGAAGGGCGGTCAGGTCAATGTCCAACGCTTCAAGGGCCTGGGTGAAATGAACCCGCTGCAGCTGCGCGAAACTACGATGGCAGCGGATACGCGTCGCCTTGTTCAGCTCACGCTGGAAGACAATCCAGCTAACAAGAAAAAGGGCACCATGGAAGTCATGGATATGCTGCTGGCCAAGAACCGTTCACAGGACCGCAAGGTCTGGCTGGAAGAGAGCGGCAACCTTGCTAACTACGCCGAATAAGTTGATCCAATAGGGCGGCCCGACAACAGAATTTTGATGAGCATTCTATGAACGAAGACATCACCATCAATGAGGACGGTACCGAGCAAATAACGCTGCGTAGCTATACCCAGCAAGCCTATCTGAATTACTCGATGTACGTAATCAACGACCGGGCCTTACCGAACATTGGCGATGGGCTCAAGCCTGTGCAACGCAGAATCGTTTACGCCATGTCAGAGCTCGGTCTGAAAGCATCTGCCAAATTTAAGAAATCGGCACGTACCATCGGCGATGTGATTGGTAAGTTCCACCCCCACGGNGACTCAGCCTGTTATGAAGCCATGGTGTTGATGGCGCAGCCNTTTACTTACCGTTATCCATTGGTNGACGGCCANGGTAACTGGGGTTCACAGGATGACCCCAANTCATTTGCCGCCATGCGCTATACCGAATCCCGACTGCGCAACTATGCAGACGTCTTGCTGGGAGAGCTGGGCCAGGGCACAGTGGANTGGAAACCGAATTTCGATGGAACCCTGGAAGAGCCTGAAATTCTNCCCGCGCGNTTACCCAACGTCCTGCTAAACGGCGGCAGCGGGATCGCTGTTGGCATGGCTACAGACATACCGCCCCACAATCTCAATGAAGTGGCAGATGCCCTGATCCATTTGCTGGACAAGCCCAAAGCCACCCTTCAAGACATAAGCAAGTACATCAAGGGACCTGATTTCCCTACCGAAGCCGAGATTATCACGCCNAAGGCTGAGATCGAGGAGCTTTACAAAACCGGCCGCGGCAGCTTGANGGCCCGCGCTACNTATACCACGGAGCAGGGTGAAATCGTCATCACCGCGCTGCCTTTCCAGGTATCGGGCGCGAAAATTCTCGAGCAGATAGCCTTGCAGATGCAGAAGAAAAAATTGCCAATGGTAGTCGATCTTCGCGATGAATCTGACCATGAGAACCCGACCCGTATCGTAATCGTTCCACGCTCCAATCGGGTCGATATTAATAGCGTTATGTCGCACCTTTTTTCCACTACGGATCTGGAAAAAAACTACCGCGTCAACTTCAACATGATTGGCATCAACAAGCGTCCTCAGGTCAAGGACCTGGTAAGCCTGTTNAAAGAATGGCTGCAGTTCAGAACGGAAACTGTNAGGCGCCGACTGCAGTTCCGGCTCGACAAAATTCTGGNTCGCCTNCACATTCTCGATGGTCTGCTTATNGCATTCCTTAANATTGATGAAGTTATCAAGATTATTCGTCAAGAAGACAAGCCCAAGCCGGCACTGATGAAGCGGTTCAAGATTTCGGAACGCCANGCCGAGGCAATTCTGGAACTACGTTTGCGTCAGCTTGCAAAGCTNGAGGAAATCAAGATNCGGGCTGAACAGAAAGAGCTGAGCNAAGAGCGTCAATCCATTGAGCAATTACTTAAGTCAGCNACGCGTCTGAAAACATTCATCAAGAATGAGATTAANGNGGACGCAGAAAAATTCNGTGATGAGCGACGATCACAGCTGATTGAGCGAGAAGAATCCAAGGCCTTCAGCGAGANTGAATTACTCTCTACAGAANCGGTCACCATCGTACTGTCAGAACGCGGTTGGATGCGTGCTGCNAAGGGTCANGAGGTNGATCCACGTTCNTTGCAATACAAGTCCGGGGACAGTTTCAAGATCGCAGCACGTGGCAAAAGCAATCAGCTCGCGATCTTTCTGGATTCCACTGGCCGCGCTTATGCCCTGCCGGCCCATACCCTGCCATCAGCGAGGGGCCAGGGCGAGCCTGTATCGGGCAAGGTGAATCTGCCCCCAGGTGCGACCTTCGAAGGCGTAGTCATCGGCGAAGATAACAGGGATGTCCTGCTGGCTAGCGACGCCGGCTATGGCTTTGTTGCCAAAGTTGGTGATCTGATCAGCAAGAACAAATCCGGCAAGGCTATTTTGCGCCTGCCAAAGGGCTCGATTGTGCTACCCGCAGTCATGGTAAACGACTACCACAGCGACATGGTCGTTTCTGTGACCAACGAAGGCCGCATGCTGACGTTCCCGCTCAAGGAACTGCCGAGGCTTGCCAAAGGTAAAGGCAACAAGATCATTAGCATCCCTACGGCCAGGGTAGCTGACCGCATTGAATTCGTCGTCGCCATGACGGTGGTTTCTGAAGAAGACACCTTAACTGTTTATGCCGGTCGGAGACATCACAATCTCAAGCCCTCAGATCTTGAACACTACCGCGGTGAAAGGGGCCGTCGTGGTAATAAGCTACCGCGTGGATTTCAGAACGTCGATCGCATTGCAGCCGCCGATTAGGGCTGCGTCGATTCATGGCGCTAACAGGCGCAACTGTTGTCGCGCTCTTCTCTTTGCCTGATTATAGGCCATCGTTTGGGTGGCAGTTCCGGGTCAGTCAGAGTAGAGAGTAACCAGCTGAATCGCCTGCCTTTCAATGAGTAGCTTGTAATCTGACATTGGCTCCCGCCCCAGGAATGTCTGGATCAGGTCCGAGTTGCTGACTTCAGCAAATTCATCAGCGACTATTCGATTGTGTGCCCCCGCGTGCTCAAAACTTTGTTCGCTAATAAGCAGGGAATTATCCGGGCATTCCTGGCAGATTGCCCGAGCTTGGTCGAGGGTCTCACCGCTTAGGTTGTTGGTCGTTTGCGTGATGGGTGAATAGAGGCTGCTCACCATTTGGCCGCTGTGTACCGCAAGCTTGTACTTGGAGTACGCGGTCTCATCATCGACATCGTTGATGTCAACTACAATATGCAGGAAGAGCTGCGCGGCGCAGATTCCATAGAACGCTTGATCTTCTTCCACCGGTACTTCACTGAAATGAATGACTACTTCACCTTCCGCACAGTAGGTGACGCTGCCATTGTACAGCTGGGTTACCTTGTCGATGTAAAAGTAAAACTTATTAAGAAGTTTAACCAGAGTCTCACTGCGAAGGGTAGACGCCAGATACTGGTAGTTCGCCATACTGACAACAAGCAGAGTGATATCCTGTTTGCCGGGAACGAATTTGAGATTTTGTATATCGGTATCAGGTTGTCGATTGCCGAAATTATCGAGAAAGGCATTCTGCGCAAGGAACTCTGCGGTCGCGTTGTATTGCCTGATGGCGGCACTCAACTCATTGTTACTCTCTGGCTCTGGGCAGGTTTCAATATCACCTTTGCGTATATTGCTCAGGGCAAACGAGAGCAAGTTCGTCGGGAAACTCACCAGATACTGAAAATAGGTATTGCTGATGAGTGTGGCCACGATGAGCAACAGGGCCGTCGCACCGATAACTAGCAGCATATTATTAACTGCTCCTACCTCGATGTAGTCGAGATTCAGCTGTAGCCGTACATAACCAGCGACGGAATCGGGCAGGGCAATAGGTGCTTCATACAAAGCGCTTATTGCAGCAAGCGGCACTGGCAGGGGAATTAGCGGGAGAAGAGGCTCACCGCGGCTGCTAGCCGTCGCGATCACCGAGTTGTCGACGCTGTATACGGCGATTTCTTCGATGCCTGCGGCCTGGCTCAAACTGGTCAGTACAACATTCATGCTGATCAAGTCATTGGCTAGCACCAACTCGGTGAGCTGAGCCGCTGTCTGTTCTGCAAGCGTCTCGCCGAGGGCGTCGGCCTGCCGCTGCAGCAGATTTCGGGTGTTGTAACTGCTGATAAGCCAGAAGACGCACATCGCTAGGATTAACAGCATGCAGACCGCCAGAGTGAATTTTCTGGAAACCTTGCCGACTGCGCGACCGGCTGTGCTGGACTCCGTCGCGCCGTTTTCAGTATCCGTTGCCAATCTAGCTGCTCTTGTTGTGATGTATAACCGTCTCGCAAGAATAACAGGAGCGGCTGCGTTGGCCCAAATTTATGGGTGCAATTAATTCAGGCAAATCGCCTGATGATGGGGAATCCTGGTGTTGATGCTTTGATCAGGTGCCGATAGGCAATTACCTTGAGCGAAATCCACCCGCGCCTTCCATATAATCGGCGGCAGTAAGATATCGTCCAGCTGGGCGGTGACCACGAGTATACCCCGTTGATTCAAAGCGGCGATTCGCTTTTTTAAGCGCAGGCGCTGCTTGCTTTCATGCTCGATATCATGAATATATTCAGGCGCCAGCTTGAGGTAGTCCTGAGGAAGGTATAGAGGTGAGTCAAGAGATAGGTTGAGGGGAATGTCTCGCGGAAGTCTGTGTAAGGTTGCGAGTAAGTTTCCTGGAAAGGTCTCGAGGATGATTCAGGAATGAATCCTGAGATGTCGCGGCGATGCTCAATTCATCAGTGCGCTCTACTAGACAAATTCTAAACCCCATACCTTTTAGAGGCTGACAAAATTGTTGCGCCGCAGCCTCTCTTATCTTTCTAACGGCAAACTGATCATAAGGCTCTGGTGCACAGTCTTTAGCGTCACCCGTTTGCGGGAGTGCGGCCCCATCGTTTTCCACCCGTAGCACGCCCTTGTGAATAGGGGTAATTTCCTCATTCGAGAATAGTTTGGTCAAGCCAGGCGAGTCTTGCTGTTGTTGCCCGGATCCTCACGGACCAGTTGCGGTACCAGATAGCCCGGAAGGTGGCTTCTGACTGACTCCATCAGCTTAAGTGCTTCTGATTCGTTAATTATGAAATGTCCAGTGCCAGTAACTCGATCTGGTAAATGCAGGTAGTAGGGTAGTACATCTGACTGGAAAAGCGTTGTGCTGAGCTTAATTAGGCTGGCAGCATCATCATTAACACCCCTAAGCAAAACCGCTTGGTTGAGTAGGGTGCTGCCGGCATGACGTATTGCCTGTAATGCCGCCTGAACTTCNCCATCAATCTCCTGCGCATGATTGCAGTGGGTTATGAAAACCGACTTGCTGCGTAGCTCGGACAGCATGCTGCACAGTTGGGCCGTAACTCGTTGNGGAATCACGACNGGTAGGCGCGAATGGATGCGGATAGTCTCCACNTGGGGAATGCGATCTACTTCGGCAAGCAGCCAGGCCANGTAGCTATCGCCCGCTGCCAGTGGNTCACCACCACTTAGAATAACCTCCGAGATATCANGATTTTNACNNATATAGGCAATCGCCTCCGACCACTCGCGGCGACCCGGTGTATTGGCCGCATAATCGAAGTGACGCCGAAAACAGTATCGACAGTGTACGGCACAATGGGGTGCGGCGGTCAGCAGCACTCTGCCATGGTATTTTTGNAGTAAGCCTGGCGTCTTATTAAAGTGCGTCTCCTGCAGAGGATCCAGACTTAAGCTAGCGCTTTCAACGTCTTCGAGGCTGCTTGGCCAAACCTGGCGCAGCAGTGGGTCACCCCAATTGCCCGGCTCCATACGCGAGGCAAAGGGTCGCGGCACCTTAAGAGGAAACTGCGCCAGCCCCTTTGCTGCAAGGGCAGCTAATGGATTTGCCGCAGTATCGAGCTTCAGATTCGCAAGTAATTCCTTTGGATCTGTGATGAGATCGGATAATATCTCTTGCCATTTTTCGGGCTGGTCAGATTTAATAAATGATATAGCTGGGGTATGCATAGCGGGCTGGCGACTATGGGAATTTGACTGTTTTGCGCTGAGCGCTTTGCCTGACAGCATCATAGCAGCAAAGCAGGCTCCTGACAGGGCAAACCTGTGAATCCCGGGCGCCNAGACCAAAAGCAAATTAGATNAATTAAAAGAATAGTTGCACATACTTAGTCTGTGCCAAATAGGATCCACACGCAAGGCGGGAGGCAACACAATGGCGACTTACTCAACCAATGAATTCAAATCCGGGCTCAAGGTTCTGGTAGATGGAGAACCTTGCTCGATACTCGAGAATGAGGTNGTTAANCCAGGCAAGGGCCAGGCCTTCAATCGTGTGAAGTTTCGCAATTTGAAGAATGGTAGGGTGTGGGAACGGACATTTAAATCAGGTGAGTCTATCGAAGCCGCCGATGTCATGGAAATCGACATGGAATACCTCTATGAAGACGGCGAGTTCTGGCACTTCATGAAGACAGACGACAGCTATGAGCAGATTGCTGCGGATGCCACCGCCATCACTGANGCCAAAGACTGGTTGAAAGAGCAGGATGTGTATCANNTGATTCTNTGGAATGACGCGCCGATCTCAGTTTCGCCTCCCAATTTCGTGGAACTGGAAGTCACCGAGACTGACCCAGGCCTAAAAGGTGATACCGCCCAGGGNGGCACTAAACCGGCAACCCTAAGCTCAGGCGCCGTGGTTAAGGTTCCCCTNTTCGTTAATATCGGCGACGTGCTGCGGGTCGATACCCGCACCGGCGAATATCAGAACCGGGTTTCTAAGTAATAGCCCATTGACCTGCCGCTGGCTCATGGCGGAGACGAAAGCACATGCTCGACTGGCGCACTTCAGCCTCTCTTGAGACTCTTAAGCTTCGCGCCTGGATGCTCGCTGAAGTCAGGCAATTCTTTGCCGAGCGCGAGGTGCTGGAAGTTGAGACGCCTCTTCTTGATACCAGCACCGTCACCGACGTCCATATCCAGTCTTTTGAAATTGGCGCAGAGACCAATTCACTGCGGCAGGCGCTGTTTCTGCAAACCTCACCTGAGTATGCCATGAAGCGTATGCTAAGCGCCGATTCCGGCGCGATCTACCAGATTTGCAAAGCCTTTAGGCACGAAGAGCGCACGCAACAGCACAATCCAGAATTCACTCTACTGGAGTGGTACCAGCCTGGTTATTCAATGCAGGCGCTGATGGACGAGGTTGAAGCGTTAATTCAGTGTCTGCTGAAAACAAAGGTGCTGCCTCGCTTCTCCTATGGTCAGCTGTTTCAAACTCATCTTGGTCTTGATCCCCACAGCATCACGCTGGACGAGCTTAAATCTCGCAGCGCAGGCCTGTTGGAGGTTGTTGGCAATAATCTCGATGCGACTGATTATCTGCAGCTGCTCTTGAGTCAGAAAATCGAGCCGCAGCTGCCGCCACACTTTTTTGTATATGACTATCCCAGTGCCCAAGCTGCGCTGGCAGTTGTTGAAAATGATTCCGAAGGAAATGCTGTAGCCAAGAGGTTTGAGCTCTATTGCGGCGGCATGGAGCTTGCCAATGGCTACTTCGAATTAACCGATGCGGCAGAGCAGCGGCAGCGGTTTGAGCGCGACCAGAACAGGCGCCGGGCGCTTGGATCACCCGAAATTCCTGTGGATGAGATGCTGCTGGCCGCTCTGGATTCAGGCTTGCCCAACTGTGCCGGAGTGGCACTTGGCCTGGATAGACTGCTCATGGTGTTGGCGGGTAAAAGCGATATTGGAGAAGTGTTGAGCTTTCCTTCTTCTTAAACTTGCTTGAACTATTTCAGCGTGCTCGCGCTTCCGCTAGCACGCGATCGGTATAAAGCTGTCGCATCTTCTGCGTGATAAGGCCGGGTGTCCCATTTCCGATTTGATGGCCGTCGATGTCAACAACACCGAGCGCTATGGTGGTGGCGCTGCTGATAAATGCCTCATCAGCTGCTATAGCTTCCTCTACTGTAAACAGTCGCTCTTCGATTTCAATGCCGGTTTTCTCAGCCAGCTCAAGCAGGGTACGCCTTCTTATGCCGGGCAGTATCGAGTTGGACAAGGGACGCGTGACAATCTTGTTGTCTTTTACAATATAAGCCGACGATGAGACACCTTCGGTGACAAATCCATCTTCGACCATCCAGCCCTCTTTGGCGCCCTTAGTCACGGCATCCTGTTTTGCTATACACTGTCCCAGCAAATTTATTGACTTGATATCCCTACGCTTCCAGCGCAAGTCAACAGTGGTTGCTACTTTTATGCCGGTTGTTGCCGCCGGGCTATTCAATAAGTTCATTTCTGTTGAAAATGCCATGAACGCCGGCGCGGTATTTTCAGGAAAGGGGAAATCACGTTCCGCTACGCCGCGAGTTACTTGCGAATACACAACACCTTCACGCAAATTGTTGCGGCCTACCAGTTCGCTCATTACCTGAAGATATTCTTCTTTGCTACATGGCCAACCGATCTGAATCTCATTCAGGCTACGATCCAGTCGTTCCAGAAAATACTGCTTGTCTACAACAGCCGCTTCGAAGACGGGAACGACTTCGTAAACGCCATCTCCAAAAATATAGCCACGATCGAAAATAGAAACCTTCGCCTCTTCAGCTGGCAAGTATTCGCCGTTGAGATATACGATTCTAGACAACGTTTTTTCCTCTATATTTTTTAGGATTCATGTGAGCTGNCGCAGTGAGCAGCGGGCTCACTAGACCCGAANTCGATACAGGCGAGGCGCCGATTCATCGCTCACTCTGAAGTTCGGTCGTGGTCAGGAAAGCTTAAGCCATTGTGCCTTTCTAGCGCCATCCCTCTAGCCTGGTTGATTGCTGNAACTACCCCCGTACTAGCCAACAAACTCATTGGCGAATTTAGTCAGTTCATCGCCATCGAGACGCTGTATCGTCCATCCATCCATAGGTGCCGCGCCGATAGAGCGATAAAACTGTATGGAAGGCTCATTCCAATCCAGTACTGACCATTCTACACGCGAGCATCGTTTCTCAACGGCGAGCTTGGCTAGGTAAGANAGCAGGCATTTGCCAAAGCCTTTTCCACGCATCTCAGGTTGGACGTAGATATCTTCGAGGTAAATGCCGGGCCGGCCAGTGAAGGTAGAGAAGTTGTGGAAAAACAGGGCATAGCCAACGGCCCTGCCCTGATATTCGCCCAGCACAGCCTGAGCGTAGCTCACTTCACCAAACAAGGTTTCTTCCAGCGTAGCGACCGTGGCAACTACCTCATCGGAGAGCTTTTCATACTCAGCGAGCTCTTTGATGAAATCCAGGATTTGTTGGCAATCATTAATAGTGGCGGGACGCAGGACAAAATCGGGCAGTGCGGTGGCAATGGTCATGGGGCTCTCTTCGAGGATTCGGTGATTGTGCGATTGAGTGTGTTTAAGTGCTGATTTTCCGNGGTTTTCTCTGTTTTGACGCTATAGTCGTGCTATGGCTTGACTGCTATAATATGCGCCCTTTTTTTGATCCAGTTTTGGGCCGACTAAACGCAGACAAGGAAACATGATGTCAGATAAAAAATCCACCATTATTTATACGGAAACTGATGAAGCTCCAGCCTTGGCGACTTATTCATTTTTNCCGATTATCGAGGCGTTCACCAGTGCCTCCGACGTGGATGTGGAGATNCGGGATATATCCCTGTCTGGTCGCATNATTGCTAACTTTTCTGACTATCTAAGTGCAGAGCATCAGCAGCCGGACGCGCTGGCAGAGTTGGGCGCGCTCACCCAAGATCCGATGGCCAATATCATCAAGCTTCCTAACATCTCGGCATCTATTCCGCAGATGAAGGCGGTCATTAAGGAACTGCAGGATAAGGGATATGCTCTGCCTAATTATCCGGAAGAGCCCGCTAACGACGAAGAAAAGGACATTAAGACTCGCTATGACAGCGTGAAAGGTAGCGCTGTTAATCCGGTATTGCGGGAAGGCAACTCGGATCGCCGTGCACCGACCTCTGTGAAGAATTANGCAAANAAGAATCCCCATTCAATGGGTANCTGGTCCGCGNACTCTCGCTCCCATGTTGCCAGCATGTCNNAAGGTGATTTTTTCGGTAGCGAACAGTCCACTACCATAGTCACAGCCACTTCGGTCAGCATTCAACATACCGATAGCGCTGGCAATGTTTCTGTTCTAAGAGAAGGCATCGCGCTGCAGGCTGGTGAAGTGATTGATGCGGCGTGCATGAGCAGCACAGCGTTACGCACATTCCTGGAAGAGCAGATTGAGGATTCCAAGGCCCAAGGCGTATTGATGTCGCTGCATATGAAGGCCACCATGATGAAGGTGTCTGATCCGATCATCTTTGGTCATGCTGTGACGGTTTATTACAAAGATGTATTTACGAAGTACGCCGATACGTTCGATATATTGGGCGTTGATGCGAACAACGGTGTTGGCGACGTTTACGCCAAGATTCAGTCTCTGCCGGAATCTGAGCGTGCCGCGATCGAAGCGGATTTGAAGGCAGTTTATGAGTCGCGTCCGGCAATGGCCATGGTGGATTCCAATCGCGGCATCACCAACCTGCACGTGCCCAGCGACATTATCATTGATGCTTCGATGCCGGCGGCGCTGCGCACTTCCGGTAAGATGTGGGCCCCCGATGGTGAGCTGCAGGATATGAAGGCAATTATTCCTGACCGCAGCTATGCGGGCGTGTATCAAGAAGTTATCGACTTTTGCAGGACCAACGGTGCGTTTGACCCGTCAACCATGGGCAGCGTGCCAAATGTTGGCCTGATGGCGCAAAAGGCGGAGGAATATGGGTCCCACGACAAGACTTTCGAGGTCGCAGCCGATGGCAAGATCGCTGTTGTTGATAGTGACGACAATACCTTGCTTGAACATTCGGTGGCAGAGGGTGATATCTGGCGTATGTGCCAGGTCAAAGATGCTCCGATTCAGGACTGGGTGAGGCTGGCCGTTAGCAGATCTCGCCTGAGTAACACACCGGTAGTGTTCTGGCTCAACGAAGAGCGTGCTCACGATGCTGAGCTCATCAAGAAAGTAAATAGCTATCTGCCGAATCATGATACCGATGGTCTGGAAATCCATATCATGGCGCCAGACGCCGCTACCCGTTTCTCGTTGGATAGAATAAAGCAAGGCAAAGATACTATTTCTGCAACTGGCAACGTACTACGAGACTACTTGACCGACTTGTTTCCAATTCTTGAATTGGGCACCAGTGCGAAGATGCTGTCTATCGTGCCATTGATGAACGGTGGTGGTCTATTTGAAACAGGCGCCGGCGGCTCGGCACCCAAGCATGTGCAGCAGTTCGAGAAAGAGAACCATCTGCGCTGGGATTCATTGGGCGAGTTTCTGGCACTGGCAGCCTCACTGGAACATTTGGCCCATGTCACAGACAACCCTCGCGCCAAGGTACTTGCCGATGCGCTGGATCAGGCGACTGGTAAGTTTCTGGATGAAAACAAGTCGCCCTCGCGTAAGGTCAACGAGCTTGATAATCGCGGCAGCCACTTCTACCTGGCGATGTATTGGGCCGAGGCCCTGGCTCAGCAAACCGAGGAGACGGAGTTGGCACAGCATTTTAGTTCAGTAGCGCGAGCAATGTCGGCTAATGAAGCCAAGATTGTGGAAGAACTGAATACTGTACAGGGCGTCTCCATGGATGTGGGCGGTTACTACAAGCCTGATCCTGAGAAGGCTGCAGCTGCAATGCGCCCGAGCGCCACCTTGAACGAGATCATCGCGAAGGTCTAACAGCGGCTGTCGCTCAGCAGCACCCAAGCGCAGAGTAAAATCAGAATAGTGCCGGANATTCTGTCCTGCCAGGGCTGAATCACAGGGTCGCCTTTGACTACAGTGGCAGCCCTATTTGCTAAAACGTCACGAGCAAATCGCAAGGAATTGCGGACAGAGTGACGACCAGCCCCAGCACCGCCGCCAGGCCACCCTGAACACGCTGCGCNTGCTTGCGCGCCATGATATGAAGTTCGATGGGCCATTATCTCTTANCCGAAGCCCCATACCAAAACCCCCAACGCNGAGCAAAAAAAGCCCACCAATAGGTGGGCTTTTTCGAATATTACGGCGCTACTTGACAGGTCGCACGTATCGCTTGATGCCGCCCACAGGGCCAACTTCGGCGCCGAAGATGTTGCCGTGGCTGTCTGCCACTACGCCTTCAGCAGTACAGGTGCCGCGACAGTCAGGCTGCGGGTCTGGAATCAGGAATTCCACTTCGCCGGTGGCAGCGCTACCGATGCGAATACCGCGAGTCCAGGCGCCGTGAGCGGGGTTAACCGAACCGGATTCGGAGTCAGCGGCATAGAGCACATCATTATCGTCTATGAAGATGCCGCTATTTCGGCTGAACTGGTGCCAGACATCGATCAGGTTACCTTCCTGGTCGAAGATCTGGATGCGGTCGTTACCGCGGTCAGCGACGAACAAACGGCCTTTGGAGTCCATGGCCAGCGCGTGTGGCTGGCGGAAATCACCAGGCTCCATGCCCCACTCACCCCACTTCATCAGCAAGTTGCCGTTGGAATCGTACTTGTACATGGCGTTTGGCGTTCCTTCGGCGCTGGAATGGCCTTCACCAATGAAGATTGAACCATCGGGCGCTACCAGAACGTCGTTAGGTGTGTAGCAGCATTCACCATTGCTGCCGCCGCCCTTGACGCCAATAGACATCAGGTGGGCACCAGTTGGGCTGAATTTGTGAACCTGGTGACCATAAGGCTCGCCGTCATAACCTTCGATGGCATCAGTACCGCGGGCGTCCGCGATCCAGACATTGCCGTCGGGGTCTACTTCGATACCGTGTGGCCAGGTGATGTAACCCGCACCAAAGCTGCGGACCATGTTGCCCTCTTTGTCGAACAGCATGACCAGATTAGTGTCAGGATTGTTAACACAGGCATTGATGTTGCCACCGCACCGCTCAGCGACCCAGATGCTCTCTCCATCAGGGTGCACGTCAACGGTGCTGGAAGAACCCCACTCACGACCGGCAGGCATCTTGAAGAAGCCAGATTGGGTGATATAGGGGTTGGGTAAATCGTTTACCGGGGGCATGTCAGCCTGTGCAAACGCTAGCCCTGGCGCTACCAGCAGAGCTAGGCAAGCTGTCTTGAATCGCGTGTGGTTGGACATGGGGAGTCCTCTCGTTTTTATTCTATTAATGGATAGGAAGCTCAAGAATAAACCAGCGCTTAAGCCAGTTCAATCAGGCACAGAGGCTTATTCTCAATGTCACAGATTGTCATATTTTCTGGTTCCCCCACAAAGCCCAGGATTTGGGACCAAGTGCTTTGTTTCAGGGTCGTGAAAAAAAGCTAGTGGTGCGCTTGCCGTCTGGTACAGAGTGCCACTTAACCCACTTTGGATGCGTTGGGCCTGTTTGTAGGCAGGCGTCCAGCGCAGGCCAGCTGAATTAGCATTGCCAGACTAGTGTCTAAAATAGTCTGCAGGCCGGGCCCTCGGTCTGCCGTCAGGCTGGTGGAAACAATAATGAGGATGTCTGGTCCAGGTATCGCGATAACCCGCAGCGATACCAAAATCAATTGCAGAGTGATAGACATGAATTTTAGGGTGTAGCCCTAATTGTGCTCTGATACCAAAATTCCGAACTGATCGATTTCCACCAGCACGTTTTCAAAGNCGGTTATATCTATGGGAGCGCGCGTNGAACCATCATGTTGGCCGAACACAAAAACCTTAATCGCATCAGCGCGGCGCTGNGGCAGGCTCGCCATTTCGGAATCAAAGCCTTGNGGNNCAAAGATGCTCACCAGGTCAACGTGGTCTTCNGNACTCTCAAGAAAATTCCTCTTGTTGGAATACCATNCCGTCTTGGTNGCGGGAAAGCCATCNAGCACTGCATCGTTATAAACGAACAGGACATCGACCTCGGTGATCAGAATTGCGTTGTAATCTAGCCGCGACTGGACAAATACGGACTGCACTTCGGCAAGCGCTGTAGCCGTTAATAGCAAGTCGAGCATCAAAACGCAGAATAAGGCACTGGGTTTGTTTAGTGTCATAGTGGGTGACATTCTAACCAGAAACTCGGGAGCGACTGAATTCAGATACTCCAGGCGATTGGCCGCCAGATCATTTTCAATCCAGAAAAAAGGCCAGCCCTGGTCGAGCTGACCTTGTTGTGNGGGGTTCAGTGAAAACCTTTTCCTGCCTTGCTGCTTAAGTGGCTATTGCCTAGTTTTCAGCGGTTGGCACGATACCGGTTTCTGACTTGGGCGAACCGTCGCCATTAAAGCCCATGACTTCATAGCGACGCCAGCCGGCGAGAATACCCATTAAGCCGTGATTGCCTTCATGGCAGGCATACTCATAGACAGGATCGGCTGAAGCCCGCAAAGGCACTCGTGCCGACCAGGTTTCGTCCCAGGACATGGGATCTGTCACGGTGAATTCGTAGGTCAAGCTATTGTTATCAGCGCGGGAGAAGCGCTCGATAACATGGGCTTGGTCGGACATGCCGCGCAGGTTGTANTTNTGGTGCCAGCCCNTGGTTTCAATGACCAAGGTGTCATCCTCCCAGCGCGCGATGGAATTGCCTTCCCATTTGCCCTGTTTGATGTCGAATTCTTCGGCATANGGNATGATGCGGGCGGTGTGAACCATCTCATTCAGAATCATGACGTGATTGGCGGTTTGCACCAACTGCATATTGTTGTTGTAAGAGCCGGGAATCATGGGTGGCCCACCGACAAACCCGGTGATACAGCGGTCGACAGTGGTGCGNCCTTCTGGACCAGCGCTTTCGAACACCATTTGCTGGTAAGCTGCGCGGCGCTCGCGTCCTGCTTCNTTCAAGGGTGGCACGCGGCCATTGGGTGGATCGTAGATCAGGGATGTGCGCCTATCGGCGATGGTTTCACTTCCCCGTTCGTACCAGAATTCGTTATAAGAAATTACCCCTGGCGGGTAGCCGGCACCTCCGACTGAATCGATGATCAGATCGCGGTTTTGGCGGCGATTCTCGTAGGCTTCCCATTCTTTAGCCTGTTCTGGTGTGAGAACTTCCATGTGTTCCAGTTCCCGCGGGCGCTGAAGGGGCGTGATGGTGCGGAAAGTGTAAAAACCCTGGAAATCTGGTTGGCCGAATTCGTTGCGCGGAGAATCGCTTTCCTGGGCAGAAACTCCCTGGACAAGAGCTGTAGCAGCAAGGCAGAGGCTGACAAAGGCGAGTGAGAGTTTGGTAGGGCTCAGGTGGTGCATTTCAACCTCCAAATCTTGTTATAAAAAGGCGGTATACTATACCGATAGCCTGTAGAAGCTACGCCTGTTCCCGCTGTTTTTCAAGGATATTGTGGCCAACTCACCGGTGCTGCGGTCAAATTGAATTGGCCCTATAGCTGGTTTATGCTTTGGGGCGTTCTTTTTGGTGGACACGAGGAACATTATGGCCACTCTCGCACAGAGCAAACACAAGCAGCCGTCCCGGCAATCAAGCAGCCCGGAATGGGGTGCTGGCCTAGCTAATTTCAAGTTTCCAGCGATCCTGACTGCAGGCTTGATGCTATTGGCATTCACGCCGCGAGTGCAGGGCAATGAGGCGCTGACGCTGTCATTCTTTGGCGCTGCCGGCGCCCTTGCGATATGGCAGGTGTATCAAGCCCTGATAGTGCGACAGGACGGGGAGTCTTACGGCTTCAATGTTGTGTTGCGCCCGCAACACTATATCCAGATGTCCATCCAGTTCAGCGTTTACCTGTATTGGGGGTATCACTGGAACCCGGTTTACGAACATATGTTGCTGCTGGCGGCGCAGGTGCTGTTTGCCTTTGGCTTTGACATGCTGCTGTCCTGGTCGCGAAAGCGCCACTACACCCTTGGTTTTGGTCCTATTCCGATCATTTTTAGCACCAATCTGTTCCTGTGGTTCCGGGATGATTGGTTCTATCTGCAGTTCATGATGATCGCCGTCGGCTTTATGGGTAAAGAGTATGTCCGCTGGAACCGCGAAGGGCGCAGTGTGCATATCTTTAACCCCTCAGCCTTTGCGCTGGGTATTTTTTCGCTGCTGCTGATTCTCACTAACACAACCAGCCTGACCTGGGGCCAGGAAATCGCCTCGACCCTCACCCTAGCGCCGAATATCTATACCTTCCTGTTTCTGATCGGCCTCGTGGTGATGTATTTCTTCTCTATTACCCTGGTCGCTGGTATGGCCGCGATCACGCTGTTTGGACTCAGCGCACTGTATTCTGCCACCGCTGGTGTGCCTTATTTCATTGACTCTGATATTCCGGCCGCAGTCTTTCTTGGCCTACATCTGTTGGTCACTGATCCATCCACGTCGCCGCGCACGCCGCTGGGAAAAATGCTTTTTGGCATGCTCTACGGCATTGGTGTATTCGCACTTTACACCATACTTGCCGCATTCGGTGCGCCGACTTTCTACGACAAACTTTTGTGTGTGCCTCTACTCAACCTTAGCGTCATCGCCATAGATCGGATGGTGCGCTCAATCGACTCCGAGGCCGTGCTCAATTTATGGAAAGATTCCTGGCTCGGCGGGCGCGCAAACCTTGCCCATATGAGTCTTTGGGTGGCAGTCTTCGCCTTAATGAGTATGCAGGGAAAGACTGACGGCAGGCACACGGGAGACAGCCTTCCTTTCTGGGAACAGGCCTGCGCTGTTGGTAAGGCAAAAAGCTGTGAACGTCTGGTGCAGCTGCAAACCACTTACTGCGCAGATAATGCCGGGTGGGCCTGCAATGAATTGGGCGCGGTGTACCGGGAAGGAGTTATCGTCGAGAAAGATGAGGCTAAGGCGACTAGATATTTTTCTCAGTCCTGTGAGCTGAAATTTCAGGCTGGCTGCACTAACTTGCTTGCAGAGGATCGCATCGCCCGCGCCGACCCTCGCTCTCTGGATTTGCGACTATTGTTGCGCGAGGGCAGCCGCAACCTGCTCGATTGGCCAGAGGACGAGCTGTATGCGCGCGCATGTGCGCATGACTGGGCCTTTGCCTGTAATGACACCAGAGCCAATATATGAGTGTCGACCAAAAGACCGCTGAATCCAAGGTGCCAAGTCGCATAATTGGATTCAGCGTAATGAGCGTTGTCATAATGGTCGTTGCAATTTTCCTCTATCAACAGCAGACTCTGCGAACACCTCAAACTGAACAAATAGCCGCGATTCCATTGCCCGACACACTGCAAGGATTTCTTCCGGAGCAATGGTATCTAGCAGACGATCCCTTACTTGGATTTGTTGAGATTCCAGCCGGTAGTTTTACCATGGGCAGCAACCCTGCGCTTGATCGTATGGCTTACCAGAATGAACGCTGGTCGGATACGCGTCGACAAGGTCGAGTGGACCTGCCTAGATACTACATATCCCGCTATGAAACCAGTGTGGCTCAGTTTGCAGCTTATCTAAATGCGGTCGAAGAAGAGGCCGGTCAAGTGCCGCTGACTGGCCCAGATCTGCCAGTGACTTACGTTACGTGGCCAGAGGCTCTGGCCTATACGCGCTGGCTGGACGCGCAACTGCGAGAGTCGGCGCATACCCCAGCTGAGCTTAAAAGCTTCCTTGAGGCTGGAGGGCGTGTCACGTTGCCCTCTGAGGCCGAGTGGGAAAAAGCTGCCCGCGGCACTGAGGGGCAGGTATTTCCGTGGCGCAATGCGGCGGCGGAGGATGTCGCCAATTTCAATGCCACCAGGCCACGAGCTGTTAATGCCATGAATTGTCAGGTCTGTGCGTGGGGTCTATCTGATATGTCCGGTAATGTCTGGGAAATGACCGCAAGCCCCATGCAGCCTTACCCTTTTTCTGATAAGGACGATACTGAGAATCTGTCAGAGGATGCAATTTGGATTATGCGTGGCGGTTCCTTTGCAGACGGCCTTGCCAATATTCGAGCGGCAGTACGCGGGGGGGTCGATCCCGGTGTGCGCAACATAGCCATCGGTTTTCGCCTCGCTATCAGCGCTCGCTGAAATTGCCGATTAGCTCACACTTTTTGTTCGGTTGAAGACCTGTCTCTGTCAACCGCTTCAGGTTTGCCGCGTTCTACTAAGCAAGCCGGCATGAAGCGTTTGAAAAGTAATTGAGCCATCTGGTTCAGTTAAAGGAGACTAAAAATGAAATTGTTTACCCTCACAGCCACCGCAGCAATAATGCTGAGTCTCTGAATTAGCTCTGCCGAAGGGGTCTTCCACTGTGCGCATAAGTGGGCGCATCCATTGCCGGTTTAACAATGTCACGTATCGACGGGTGAATAATTACTATGTCGTTGTGTGAGGCAACAGGAATCGCACCGAGTGTAAAAAAGCCAGATCAACACCTGGCTTTTTAGTTGCTGGTTTGCTCGAACAACTTACTTTCCGCCAGCATGCGAATCATGGCAATGGCATCTCGATCAGCCTGCACGTAAGCGGACTTTAGGTGTTCGCCTATGTCTACCTCTTGATTTGATTCTTCNAGTTCGCGTTCGTAGCTGAAGCGCACNAATAAAAACCCGCTTTCNGGNTCTTCGATGCAGGTCATGCTCTGCGCTATAATCTGATCAATTTCTGCAATTGTGCTAGTGCGAATTTTCTGAACCGGATAAAGCACCACGTGCTCGCAGAATCGGCTATTGCCAACTTTGATAGTACGCAGAAATTCATTATGGCCAAGCGTCTTGGCTGTGCATTCCAGACTGCGATTGAATTTCTGAGGGTTGCGCGCCCTAAGCACAAGACCTTGCCAGAGCTCCTCGCGGCTGATANGCGTAAGGTTGGCGTTATTCGGGTCATTGACCTGAACAAGATGTTCAAACTCCAGCAATTGACTATCCCGTTACTGAGCCTGGTTGCAGTGTAACCCATGTTTGTTCTTGAAAGGACAAGCAAGGATATTGCAGGTGACCCGCCTTAGTCCTGTGCATTGGTTTGTTCAACGTATTGCCATGTCGTTTGTACTTAGCTGGGACGCCTCAACCCGGACACTCGTCAGATTTTTTTTGTGTCGTAAACCAGTTGTCAGGCGAAAATTGCAGGGTCTCAATTCGACAAAAGGCGGTGACTGAAAGTAGACTCACTGNCGACTTTCGNTTCGCTCTTAAATTTGCTCTCAATTATCTTTAGTAATGGANTCAACAATGAACACGGATACACTCTTCAGGCCCTTTATTCATCCCAAACTTGAATTACCTAACCGCATAGTGATGGCGCCCATGACCCGTCAGTTTTCACCTGATGGTATTCCGGATGATAGCGTGTGCGATTATTACCGGCGTCGCGCTGAGGGCGAAGTGGGATTGATTATTACCGAGGGTACCACGGTGCCGCACAAATCTGCGTCATCCCATGTGCAGATTCCTCGTTTTCATGATGAGGCTTTAAAGGGTTGGGCCAAAGTAGTGGAAGAGGTCCACGCTGCCGGTGGCAAGATTGCGCCNCAGCTGTGGCANGTGGGTGTGATTCGCAAACCTGGTGAAGGNCCCTANCCGGATTTCCAAACGGTTTCGCCTTCGGGCTATCTGCGCCCNGAAAANAAAGTATTAGAGCCTTTATCAATAGCAGAAATTGATGATCTGATCGCTGCCTATACCCAGGCTGCNGTGAACGCGAAGGCACTNGNCTTTGATGCCCTGGAGCTGCACGGTGCCCATGGTTACCTGATCGACAATTTCTTCTGGGAAGGAACCAATGTCAGAGATGATGGGTACGGTGGCTCACTTGTGAAGCGCACGCGATTTGCGGTTGCGATTATAGAGTCGATCCGCGCTGCGATCGGTGAAGACTTCCCAATCATACTGCGTTTTTCGCAATGGAAACAGCAGGACTATGACGCCAGGCTGGCTCAGAACCCAGAAGAGTTAGAGCAGTTTGTGACGCCTCTGTCGGCTGCGGGTGTAGATTTATTCCACTGCAGTAACAGGCGTTTCTGGGATCCGGAATTTGAAGGCTCAGACCTCAATTTGGCAGGCTGGGTGAAGAAGCTCACCGGCAAGCCAACCATAAGTGTGGGCAGTGTAGGTCTCACCGAAGAGTTCATTGCAACCTATCGGGAAGGCACTGCCGAGGTGGCTGGCATCGATGAACTCATCACGCGGATAGAGGCCGATGAGTTTGATCTGATCGCAGTTGGCCGTGCCCTGCTGGCAAATCCGGATTGGCCAAAATTGATTCGCACCGGGGAAACGGACAAAATCAAGACATTCAGTAAAGATCAGCTTACCGAGTTAGTCTAGTCGGAATCAGCCTATGAAAAAGATCGCTGTCCTGTTTGGTGGACTCGCTACTGTTGGCCTTGGTGGCAGCCTGTGGCTGTTTTCAGCACCACCGATGGATGCTGACGCCGCTGTTACCACTGATGTTGAAGCTATCGCCCGAGGGGAATATCTGTTTATCGCTGGCGGCTGCATGAGTTGCCATAAAGGCGACGACGATGAGAGTGTGCCCAGCGGAGGCTATGCTTTGGAATCTGATTTCGGGACTTTTTATGCACCAAACATAACGCCTGATCTGGAAACTGGGATAGGTAACTGGAGTGGCGCAGACTTTCTCGCTGCGCTTAAACATGGCCGCGCGCCAGATGGCAGCTTCTACTACCCAGCCTTTCCCTATCGCTCCTACGCGGGTTTGACCGATGAGGACGTGCTCGACATGGCGGCTTATATCATGTCGCTGAACCCAGTCCGCTATCAGGAGCCTGAACCAGAACTGGTACCCTGGCTGCAGCGCCCGCTGGTCGCTGGCTGGAACTTGCTGGCTGATTTCTCCCAGCCAGAGCCGGAAGTATTCGAGGATGAGTTAATCGCACGTGGCGCCTACCTCGCCAGAAATCTTGCTCATTGCGGCGAGTGTCACACGCCTAGAAATGGCCTAGGCATTCCAGACTGGAGTCGTGAATTCGCTGGTGCCGAACTGGGAGAAGAGGTGGTCGAGGCGATCGATGGTGAGGCGCTCGAAGAATGGAGCTTTGCCAATTTTGATTTGTTTCTGATTCTGGGCATGAAGCCAGAAGGTGAGTTCGTCGGCGGCGATATGAATGAAGTTATCGAGTTCAACACCAGCAACCTAACTGATGAAGACCGCGATGCCATGGCGGCATTCTTTACTCGTCATCACGCCGGCGATTAGGTTCAACTAACACGACAATCTTGCCGTAGTGCTATGCTTCTTCGAAACGCCGAATCGCCTGTGGCACTTCCTCAAGGCTATAGCGTTTGTCCACTGCCGGTATCAATTTACCGGACTCCACCAACCCGGTAAGCTCACCCAGGCCTTTGTTTGGCCTTAACCCCAGTGCAGCAACGCGATTGTTGTAGCGCCTAAAAATCCATTTCTTGAGCGGGGCATACTGTGTAATGCGCCAACTATCACCACCAATACTCAGGTAGGTGCCTCCAGGCTTAAGCGCCTTAATGGCTTTGAAAGGCGAGTGCGTAGATTTGTTATCTAGGATGATGTCGTATTGAATGCAGCTTTCCGTATAGCCTTCTTTCTCGTAATCAATTACCTTGTCAAAACTGAGCAGGTGCATATATTCCTGTTTGCTCTCGCTATCTACCCCAGCAATCCGCGCCTTGAACAGCTTGGCGTACTGCAGACCCAGCGTACNTNCGCCGCCGCCTGCGCCGTTAATTAAGACAGATTGCCCCTAGGAAAGTTCAGCGATGTCTCTGAGACCCTGCAGTGCCAGCAAGCCAGCATGAGGAATTGCAACCGCCTGGGCGAAAGAAAGATTACTTGACATGTGGGAAAGCGCGTCATGTCTCACGCTTACCAGCTTGGTATAGCCACCAAAGTGGCTGTCGCTGAGATCGCCATGGACTTTGTCGCCGGGTTTGAACTGTGTAACTTCGCTGCCGATCTGTTCTACGACGCCGGCGATCTCACAGCCAATGATTGCAATCTTCGGCCGGAACAGCCCGATAAACAGNCGCATGAAAACCGGCTTGCCGTATAGCAAGCCCAGATCCCAGTCATTTACCCCAGCCGCATGAATCTTCACCAATACCTCGCCAGCTTTTGGGCTAGGGGGTATCGACTTCCCGCAGACTTAATTGTTCCGGGGGTCGTATTTGTGCTGAACTATGGCGCGCATGGGCTCAGTTTAGGCATTCCTGGCTGTTTCGAATACCTCGGGCAGTGCCACAACCCCGAGTTGGAATTGTAAATCGGTTCTGAAATTGTCGCGATGCCAGTCCAGAAGTTTTCATGCCGGGGGGCAGCATTCCTGAAAGCATTTGAAATAGATCTACAAAAAATTTCGCTAAATTTTTTGATGCGNAGATCAACCCACTGCCCTCAACCAGGAGCGGCCATGTTTCNCCTCAAAGCGCGGAGTGCTGTGAGGGTTCTATTTTTTNTTCGCCGAAAATTTTGCCAACCTTAAGAAGGTGCCTACACTGAGTCAGGCAAACAACTNTGACTATAGGAGATTGCGATGCGCGAACTCACGGAAGAGNAAGCGGCAATGATCGGTGGCGGCGCTATGCAAGGTGCTCCGCTGAATACAAACGGTTCTCAGAGCCTTGTTGGGCCGACATTCGGTGCCCATCGCGGGGTCCCGGTACTATTCCAACCCATGCCGAAGCTGGACAACGGCGCTGAAATCGAATCCATGATCCAGGTATCGTAAGCTGCTCACGCCACGCATTTAGAGTCTCACTGGTGAAAATAGACGTATAGACATTTACAGGCTATTGAATGATTGATTTAAAAAAATAATAAAAAAGGGCAGCGAAGCTGCCCTTTTGACTTTCGCAGCAATGAGAAGTGGCTAATCTGTATCAACCCGATAGGTGTCGTGGCAGTTACCGCAAGATCCACCGAAGGCGCGGAATGCGCCCATGGCCGTGGCGAAGTCGCCGCCGGAGGCTGCATCGGCAAAAGCGTTGGCATTGTCTTCCAGAGCCTGGGATTTGGCAGTAAAGTCATCCATGTTTTCCCAGATGCTGTCCAAGGCAGTAGTCTCTGCGTCGAAGTCGCGGGTGTCCTGCGCCAGTACTTCAGGGATCATGCTGGCGATGGCTGCAACTCGGCGGGCATTGCGCTCTGCTACCGCGGCATCAAAAGGGGCACCCTGCGCCATACTGGCGATTGGGATCAGGTTAAATCTAAGGGTCTTGAATAACGCTTTACGCTGATCAACGGCCATGGCTGCACGTTCTTCCGGGGTCATGTCATTCTGTGCTGAAGCAACAAACAGCAGGCCCGACGCGGTGACGCACAGGGCAGAAATCAGGACTAGTATTTTCTTCATTTTTTTACCTCCAACTCCTACAGGGAAATGAGCTCAATCTGGACCTGGCATTGGTCTTGGTTCCCGATACAGCTAGGATTCTGTAAGTCAGATCAAACAGTACCCGACTATAGTACAAAGACTTGGAAAATGTCACCGCAGCGCGGCAATCTGTTGCTAATTCGCGACTTCTTTCCAGACAAACAGCTTAGTCGCGGCCAAAAAGCTAATAACAAACCACACGCCGATACCAAGCAGGCTGGGTGCTATCTCCATGAGAGTGGCACCGGCGTTGGCGATTTCCCGCATCCCGGTAGAAACAAAGGAGAGGGGTAGTAATTGGGCTACGGGCTGAATCCATTCGGGCATTGAATCGATTGGATAAAAAATGCCGGAGAGAAAGATCTGGGGCATGATGACAATATTGCCAAGCGCGCCAATTGACTCCTGGGTCTTAGCCAGGCTGCCCAGGCTGAAACCCTGACAGAGAAAAACGACGGTTCCCAACATGATGACGAAATAAAACGCCAGGAAGCTGCCGATAATGCGGATGTCCAGCAAGAGAACGGCAAACAGTATGAGAGCGGAGACCTGCACTAACACAATAAGCATGCGTGCCATTGCAATTGAAGTGATAAAGTCTAGAGGTTTAATGGGCGTGACGAACAGTCGCTTGAGTATGCCCTTGCGGCGGTATTCGACGATGTTAAAACCGCTGCCGGCAATAGACAGATTCATCAGGGTTAATGCCATCAATCCTGGAAGCAAGAAATTAATATAACGCTGCGAGCGTGCCTGTACGTCTTCAATGACAATGGCAAACATGGGTTCGATGCCGCGAAACTCACGCTCGATCGCGAGCAGGGTTTGATCCAGCACCGGCATGATCAGGCCAAGCTGGGCTACCTGCGCTGCATCCACAACCGCGTTGATCTCCGCCGTACTGCCACTTGCAAGGTCACCAAAGTCTGCTGGCAANTCCAACACCATCGTCTGGTCGCCTGCCACCAGATCTGCGCGCAGCAATGCTGCCTCTCCAGTAGTGACGTCGAATAGCGGAGATTCTGTTAGCAGTTGCACGAAGTTTGCTGCCGTGGCATTGCTGCTGTCATTTACGATGCCGATGCTTATTGCCTCCTGCTCTCTGCTGCTAGAGAGGCTGAACACCGTCATGAAAATTACCGGGAAAAACAGGCTGAAAAAAATCGAGCGGCGATCACGCAGGAAAATTTTCAGGAACACGGTGGTCAGGTGGCGTTGCTGCGCGGTCAGAATCATTTGCTGCCCCTATTCCCTGAGTCCATGGCCGGTGAGCACCAGAAAAACATCCTCGAGGTCGCCATGCAGTGGCGCCTCGGGAGGTTCCGGGGCATGTTCCAGAATCAACTCCTGAGGTGTACCTTCAGCAATGATCTTGCCGTGATCCATGATGGCGATGCGGTTGCACAACTGTTCCGCTTCTTCCATGTTGTGCGTCGTTAGGACAATAGTCATACCTGACGCATTCAAATCCTGTACCAGCTCCCACAAGTTGCGCTTTGCCTGTGGATCCAGCCCAGTGGTGGGTTCATCAAGGAATAATACTTTAGGATCGTTGACTAACGCACAGGCTATGGAAAAGCGTTGTTTCTGACCGCCAGAGAGGGAGNCAGGCTTGGCTCTGGCCTTTTCCTCAAGCTGNACTTTGGCAAGCAGCGTCATAGGGTCAATGGTGCTGTTATAAAGCGCCGCAAACAGCGACAGCAATTCTTCCAAATTTATATTGTCAAAGTATTCATTGGCCTGCAGCTGAACACCGATAACCTGTTTAACTTTGTAGGGATTTTTGTTGACATTGATGCCGTCGATTGTCGCNACCCCGCCGTCTATGTCATTGAGGCCTTCCAGCATCTCCAGGGTGGTAGTTTTGCCGGCGCCATTGGGTCCCAGGATACCGAAGATTTCTCCTTGCGCGATTGCAAGGGACACGCCGTTTACGGCATAGAATTTTTCGGACTTGTTCCCAGGCAGCGGATACTGTTTTTGAAGATCGGTGACTTCGATAATTGGCATTAACACTTCTCTTCAAAAGGCAATCAGCGGCGCAATATGATAACCGATGCGCTTGGAATGTACCCATAAAAAGAGGTAGGCGAAAACTTTCAGATCGTGGGCCTGAAGACTGCTATTCGCCTACACACAGAGGGAACTAGTAGTCGTAGTCGCCTCGATAGCGTGAATGTCGTGAATACTGGAAATGTCGACGCCTGGGTTTGGTAGGCGNGCAAAAGAAATAGAATACCTAGGCAAACCAGCTCAGGCAGAACATCGCCAGTAACCATGCAATCTTTTCAAAATCTGTGGTTTCGTCCGAGGTAGCAATAATCCAGAAAGACAGAAACCAGATGGCAAGATAAAAAATACTAAAAACGATGCTGACGCCCATCGCGGCGAGGGGAATAAGGGCCAGCATGCCAATAATGACCAAAAAGATTACAAGCAAGTTGCCAAGGGTTTTCATAATGTTCTCCGCAAACGCGGTATTGCNTTATTCGTGCTAAATTCGCTAAATAGTTGCTTTATGGTTAGAGTAATTGCGAAAACCACGCCAACTCATTATTGTTAATAAAAACAATCAGATGGCGGAAAATAAAGTCGCAAGAGTTTGGTAGAAAAGCCCCNAAGTGGTGAATTTCGCCANTCCTGAATAAATTACGCTGAACTGGACTGTAGCCAAATCCGCAGCCGGTCTGACCATTCCTGAACCAGGAGATACCCCATAGTCGCCAGAGACACATCTCAATTGCTGATTCGGCAGGCCACCCCTGCTGATACGCCCTTCATGTTGGAGCTACTGATTGAGCCGGCATGGCGGAAGTTTATCGGCCAGCACGAGGTAGACACAGAACCCGCGGCACTTGCCTACATGGAAGAACGAATTTTCCCAGCCTATGAAGAGAGAATGGGGTTTTGGCTGGTTGCTGAGAAATCCAGTCAGTCGCCAATCGGCATCTGTGGCCTGATTAAGCGTCCCTATCTCGAGCAGGTCGATCTTGGATTTGCCTTTCTGGAACGGGTCTGGGGCAAAGGGTTCGCCCGTGAGGCAGCACTGTCAGTAATAGAATACGCCCGCTCGACGTTGCAACTGCTGGAGCTATGGGCCATCACAATGGCTGAAAATGGTCAGTCCGTCAGCTTACTCAAAAAACTGGGTTTCGCATTCAGCAGGAAAATAAGCAATCCGGAAGGGGAAGTTCTTGAACTGTTTTCCCTGTCACTTGAAAAAAAATAGTCTTCTAAACAGTCAGGGCTTCACGCTGGTCAAGTAAAAAGTTGAACTTAATACCTGTAAGCAAAGCGACTGAAGTCTTGCATAATGCGGGTTCCTGGAACACGCTATAAATTATTCCCGTTAGAGAAATTCATAATGATACGTCGAAGCATTCTATTTTTACTCGCAGTTACTTTTAACACGCAGGCCAGCGAATTCAATGATCGCGTCGGTGCAATTTTTACTGAAATCGACAGTGAAGTGGACCCAGGCTGCAGCGTCGGCGTCGTGGCTGAGGGCCAACTCATTCATCAAGCCGGATACGGGCTGGCTAATCTGGAATTAGGTGTGCCTCTTGATGGCAGTCATGTGCATCGCATCGGTTCCGTTTCCAAGCAGTTCACTGCCTTCTCGGTGCTGCTATTGGCAGAAGAGGGCAAGATCAATCTTGATGACGACATACGTAAGCATTTGCCCGGACTGTTGGACTATGGTGTGCCGGTCAGTATTAATTCCATACTCGGCCACATTGGTGGCATGGCGGACTACGACTACATCTCCGGCGGTGATGCTGGTGAGGTAGAAGGCGGTCTCAACATTGAGTCGGCAGCGGGAGGCCCATTTCGCATCGGCAATGAAGATTATCTTGCGATTTCGGAATTCTACGATGTGGTAAAGCGAGCACCGCTACGCCACCCACCCAACGAAAAGTATGAGTACAGTAACCTGGGTTACTTCCTGCTCTCTATGCTAGTCGAAGAAGTGTCTGGCGAAACGCTCCGCCAGTATGCGCACAGACGTATCTTCCAACCGCTGGGAATGGGTAATACATTCTTTAGTGACGAACCTTCTGAAATTGTAAGGAATCGTGCCAGCGGTTACCGGCCTTCTGACGAAGGCTATGTCACCGATATGACCAATTTGTTCTGGGTAGGAGATGGTGGACTTCATACTAATGTTGAAGATCTGGCGATCTGGGACCAGCATTTCTACAATCCGCGCTTGGGCAGCAATCCAGAGGAGTTAATGGCACAGTTCCTGACGCCAAACAGTGTGTTTCCAAGCGGTGATGGCATGCTCTACGCCAACGGTCAGAACATCGGTGAGATTGATGGGCGNAAGCGGGTNGCTCATGGTGGGGGATGGTTGGGGGTTACGACTTACTATTCACGCTATCCCGATGATGAGGTCTCTACCATTATTCTCTGTAATGATGTGAGTCTATCTCCCCAAAATTTTTCCAAGGCAATTGAAAAAGCGTGGTTCGATAGCTACGAGTAATTCTTGCTAGCCGCTAGTCGATAGAAATTTTCTCCAGTGGCACATAGTCCAAATCAAATCCGAAGGCACGAGGCTCGGTGACTGCCAGAGCTTCGGGTGTACGGTAGTGGTGTGTACATCCTATGCCATACACTGCGACACGTTGACCGTAACGCATGCGCTCCGCATTGAGTGAGCGTGAGGTTTCCTGCTCCACAACGCAGATAAGATCTGGCACGCTGGCNACGACTCTGTCTCCAATCTTTGCCACCAAGTACTCATTTTTGATCAGCAGTTCCATTTTAGTCTTGGCGCTATCATCATTGCCGCCACTTCCTGTGCTGCCAAAGCCCTGCAGTGTTGCTGTGCCTACATCGTAGCCGCCGATAATCTTGCGCTCGCTGTCGACGACCTTGCCAGTAAACAAGTGCTTTATGACGCCATAATCACTTTCAGCAAACAGCTTAAACAGGTCGTCCTGAATGGCATCTATCACGCCACCATGACCGCGCAATAATCGTCCGAGCGCCACGGCGAAGCTGATGGTGTGAGGAATTGCACTGCGCTTAACTAGTTCCCCGCTCATGCCGTGTTCCGCCGATGAGATCATGCCACCCATGGCGACGGCTTTGGCGCGTATTTCTTTTTCGAAGGTAAGCGCATCCTCACACTCCAGGAGTTCCGAATTGCCAAAGGCATCCATGATTACAGCGGGTGTTGGCTTGGCACCATAGATAGGGAAGGTCATCATCTGTGCCTCCGGTAGCGCGCGCCCCATGCCGTCACCATCGACACAGGGAATGCCCTTAATTGCAGCGACAAACAGTGGAATGGTGCTGTTACCACCGCCTACTTCGAACGGAATCACGGCGTCAATTTTTTTGCCTGTAATCTCTTCATACTTGTTGAGCGCACCGATGGCTTCTTCTTCGGTTGGCAGCTGTTCCAGGGTCACGGTGGGGGCACCAACCATGCCGATGCTAACGANAAAAGCATCATCGGCCAGGTTTTNCGGAGAAATCAATGTCGCGGCACCATACTTTTCTAACAGCTGTTCTGCCAGAAGCTGCGAGACGTAGGGATCGCCGCCACCTCCGGTTGCCAGAAAGGCTGCACCGGCACAAAGGTCTTTAATATGCTCAGCACCAATTATTTTCATGGGGTTTGTTTCAAGTCTCCAACTACTTTGATGCGAATCCTGGCGGCGTCATCGTCCATGTAGNTCATGGTGGTTTCTTCCATGTCCAGCACTCTGAGAGTGTCCGGGTCGGCGCCTGCAGCCATGGCTTTATGCCGCGCTTCCTTGGTGGCTATTGCGAGCGCATCATCTCGGTTTATTTTTGCGTAACTTACAATGTGCTCAACTTCGCCGCCGACCTGGGCGATGGCGGCGCCAATGGCATTGGCGACGCCCGCATGCTCAGGATGAATAACTTCAGAGGCAGTGCGTAGTTCTCGCGAGACGAGGATAGCGCCGCCGCCTACAAGGATTACGGGCACAGGCTCTTCACTGGGCCGCATCTTGTCCACCGCATCATCAACCATTTGGTGCATGGTGACTGTGGCGCGTTCAATCAGCGCTGGGTCTAGATCGGCTACGCGGGAAACGTCACCCACATCTACCGAGCCATTGGCCACCGCGATATCAGTCGCCGTGAGGGTTGAGCCCCCAAACACGAGGCCTTCCTTCACCAGGCGATGACCCATGGATTGGGGGCCGAGTCGGTTTCCGTTTTCAGTCACCAGGCTGCCGCCACCGAGTCCTATGGGCAAGATGTCCGGCATGCGAAAGTTAGTGCGAACACCGCCTACATCAATGTGACTATTGCTCTCTCTGGGAAAGCCCCTCGCCAACACGCCAACGTCTGCGGTAGTCCCGCCTATATCCACGACGATGGCATCGGCAATGCCGGAGAGAATGGCAGCGCCGCGCAGACTGTTGGTGGGCCCGCTCGAAAAAGTCAGAGCAGGATAGCGGGCGATGTAGTCCGCCGACATCAAGGTGCCGTCATTCTGGCTTACATAGAACGGGCAATGAATTTTTCGCTCTCCCAGTGCCGCCTGCATATTCGACACCACCCGATGGGCGAGCTTGCCCAGAGCCGCGTTTAGCAGTGCAGCATTTTCGCGTTCAATGATGCCGAGGCGTCCTATTTCATGGCTTACGGTGATATTGGCATCTGGAATACGCCTTCTAAGATGTTTCGCGATGGCTAGTTCATGTTCGGCGTTCGCGGGNGAGAAAGCTGCGGCCACGGCAATCGACTTTATGCCTTTTTGAACGATGTCATCGATGGCCAGATCCAGTGCAGGCTCATCGAGTGGCGCAATCTCTTTACCATCGAACAAGTGACCACCCCCGATCATGTNCCGGTGGTCACCGAGCGCCGCAGNAATATCCTCTGGCCAGTCGCACTTTGGCGGTAAACCTGAACCTGTGGGCAGGCAGGCGCGGATAATCGCAGTGGGGCAAAGCTCTTTGCGCTCGATTACGGCATTGGTGAAATGGGTCGTGCCAATCATAACGGCGTCGATGGCGGTGGCAGTGACATGTGCATCCAGCATAACGGCATCGAGCGCCTCCATGATGCCCTGTCGCACATCACTGCTGGTGAGTGCCTTGTGTGAGCTCACGATGTCCATGCCGTCCATTAACACCGCGTCGGTGTGGGTGCCGCCAACATCGATNCCGATTCGCATTAATTCACTACTCCGCTGCGTTGCAACTTTACCGGCCATAGTCTGCGGCAGATCAGGTAGATTGGCGCAGTAATTAACAAAGCATCAAGGGTTGGAATGGTCGAGAGTGAGAACTCACTTACGAATGTAAAAGCGGAGATCGCGGTGCCGATCATCCAGGCCAGGATGGCGGCGCGGTCATAATCCGGCAGGCTGTCCTGCAGTGTTAGAGAGTAGTTTTTCTGCTTAAGCACAAAGTAGTCGGTCAAGTAGATGCTTGCTACAGGCGGCACGATAACACCCAGCCATTCCAGGAAACCAATGAAATAGTCGGTGATGCCAATCATCGCCAGTGCCGTACCAATCACACCGCAAGCGACCGTGAGTTTCCATTCAGGGATTTTGGGTTTTATGATGGCTACGGCCAGTGTGGTGCTATAAAGGTTCACACTGTTAGTAGTCCAGGTCGCGAATACTAGGATGACAAAGGCGCTTCCCGCCAGGCCCAGGGCAATCATATAGGCCATGGGTTCCAGCAAGCCGGTGACGATGGCGGGAGCCACACCCATTAACATGGAAAAACAGTTACCGACCCCGTTGCCCAGCACCGAGGCAGACACGCAGTCTTTTACCGACCTGGCGTAACGGGATAAGTCCGGCATCAATACCACGCCGACGATGAGGCTACCGATTACAGTGGACACCGCCGTGCTGAAATAGGCTGGGTTGCTTCCTTCCGTGTTGAGCACAGTTTCCCAGCTGGNGTCCGCCAGGGACAGGTTTGACACGTAGAGTAAAAANAGAATCAGCAGCGGCACCGCGAACAGGGCAAGCCGGTCGATNGCTTTGAAGCCAAAGATCGTGGTGATCAGTATCAATACGCTGGAGATCAGGGTGAGTAACCAGGTTGGTGGTGATACGGCAAACATCTCTTCAAAGGCAATGGCAAGGGTTTCACCGAAAAAGCCTGCAGTGACTGCAAACCAACCTAGGAGTGTTAGGCCGAGCAGGGCATTCACAAAATCTGAACCACGGCGCCCAAAAACGAATTCGATTATCAAGTAGCTGCTAAGGCGAGTCTCCGCACCGACGATGGCCGCGGGTATAGACATGATAGAAAGAACCAGGGAGGCTAGTCCGACTGCCTTGGCGGTGCCGATAAAACCCAGCTGCTCTGCTGTAATCGCACCGGCATAAAGGGTAGGCAGAGTCAGGCAGATGCCGAAAATTACCATGCCCACTGACCAACCGGAGACAGTCTCGTCTTCCCGTACCGGGACGCGGGCGCTTTCATCAAAGTATTCGGTGAGTTCGCTCAATTGTTTTTCTGGTCGGTAGCTTGAGAGATTGGCTTATTAATAGTCGATGTTAGAATCATTGCATTCAACAGTGCGCTGTCATCATACTAACAGTGACTGGTTATGCATTCACTCACTAAGCGCTCTCTCGAACTTGCTTGCGNAGGAAANGACGCCAATGCCTGAGCGACCGATTGCATTAATCACCGGCAGTAGCCGTGGTATCGGCGCAGCCAGTGCGCGCTTGTTTGCTCGTCATGGTTATGCAATTTGCATCAACTACCTACGCAACGAAGAGGCAGCCGAAAGTGTTGCCATGGATGTCAGGGCTGCAGGGGTTGCGTGTATTACAGTGCAGGCAGATGTCTCGCTTGAGGCGGATACGCTGCGGCTATTCGAGACGGTAGATAAGAAGCTCGGCGCCTTGACTACGCTGGTGAATAACGCTGGTATCCTGCTCAAGCAGAGTCGCTTGCTGGGCATGGATGCCAATCGTATCAACAAGCTGTTCACGACCAACGTGACGAGTTGTTTTATTTGCAGCCGGGAAGCGGTTACGAGGATGTCCGCAGCCAACGGCGGAGAGGGCGGAACCATTGTGAATGTTTCTTCCATCGCTGCAGTGCTGGGCTCTCCTAACGAATACACAGACTATGCTGCCACCAAAGGGGCTATNGATACCTTCACCCGAGGCCTGGCGCTGGAAGTCGCTGGCGAAGGCATTCGCGTGAACGGCGTTCGCCCAGGCATCATTGATACAACAATACATGCTGATGGCGGAGAGCCGGGCAGAGTCCAGCGCCTTGGGCCTACAGTTCCCCTCGGGCGCGGCGGTACCGCGGAAGAAATCGCTGAAGCAATCTATTGGCTGGCGTCTGACAAATCCTCTTATGCAACCGGAACAACGATAGANTTATCCGGCGGGCGTTAGGCAAGAAAAAGCAGCTAGCGTTCGCCAAACTTGCTGAGTACCACACCATAAACCGCCATCGCGTCCCACAGGTTTTGTAGCCTGAGATTTTCGTTCTCGCCATGTTGATTGTTGTCGTGATTGGCCAACGGCAACACGATAATGGGCGTATCCATGCGATTGGCAAAGGCATTCAGTGGCAACCCACCCCCCATGGTTGGCGTCTGGATGAGTTCCGGCGCCAGTTCCTGCATTATCTGAATCAATCGCTGCGCTATGGGACCATCCATCGAAGTCCTCAGGCCCGGGCTGCCACCACCGCGCCAGTCCAGTTTTACTACCTTGGTGTTGGCACGCAGAATCTCATCACTGGGATCTTCATACACAATAAAATATCCTTCTGCCCGGATGTGGTCCTCAATGATCTGGCGAATTCGTTCCGGCTGTTGGTTCGGAACCAAGCGCAGATTCAACGAGACCGTGGAACTGGACAGGATGATGTTGCGACCCTGGCTACCAACTCCACCACCGGCAATGCCTCTCGCGTTAAAAGCTGGCAGTGTGACCAGTTCTTCAATGCGTGTTCCCGCGCCTTCGGGTATGTTAACCGCGAGCTCATCTTTGAGCTGCTCCTCGATGTTGGGCATTGCTGCAATGGCTGCCTGCTCAGACTCGGTGAGACTCGCCACATTGTCATAATAGCCATCGATAAGAATGCGCCCGGTTTCATCGCGCATGCTGGTGAGTAGATAGGCCATAGTCATGATGGGGTTAGGTGCCCAGTTGCCATAATGGCCAGAATGCAGCGGGCGGTTCGCACCATAGGTAGTGATATCCAGGGTGCGGCCGCCGCGTACGCCAAACACCAGCTGCGCCTGTCGGGACTGGTGCATAGGGCCATCACAAAACAGCAGCAGGTCCGCACCAAACAAGCCAGGGTTGTCATCGATGACCTGGCCCAGTGTCGGTGAGCCACGTTCTTCCTCCCCGTCCAATAGCAGTTTCACATTGACCGACAGTTCGATGTCGTTTGCGCGCAGTGCATCCAGCATATGAATGATCGCAATCACCGGCATTTTGTCATCGCCCGCGGAGCGGGCATAGATGCGCCATTCCGGATCGAAGGCGCCATCGACGGTATCAATCTCGATAGGCTGGCCGCCCTGCTGCATAGGGGCATCCAGCAGGGTCGGAGTAAACGGCGGGTAAGCCCAGTTCTCTACCTGCACCGGTTGGCCATCGAAATGCGCGTAGATCAGGATTGTCTCTTTAGCGCCAGGTGTCATAATTGCAGCATAGACGTAGGGCGCGCCGCCGGAGCGCAAGGTCTGCACTTCAAACCCTCGCGGCTCCAACAGAGTTCGAATATGTGCGGCATTCGCNTGCATGTCATCCAGGTTCGTGGCCACATTCGCAAACGAAAGCAGTTCNGCGAAATCCTGAACGATCTGCTTCTCCCTGCTGCTGCGATACTGATGAATGNTGTCGGCGATCTCCAGGATCGAGGGGCTCTGTGCCTGGACGGTGCTGGCTTGATTGAGGCTAAGAAGTGCCAGAGTGAAGGCAAGTGCGAGTGCTGCTCTCATGATGGAGATGCTCCCTTGGGGGTTGATGACTGTTGGTGAAATGACCTGATCTTCCGATGCTAACGAAAACTCTGGTCCGAGCAAAGCGGCGTGGCCCGCTGCGGGAGGCATATGGAGAAAATCGGTAGAGACTATTTAAAACACTAGTAGCAGAGTGTCGGCTAGANATACTTTAAAACCNGACTATTTACTGCCTGCTAATACATCGGTTTATACTGCAAAAATAGAATCCACCCTGCGAGCATCCAACATGGCTACAAACACGAGCAAATGCACTCTGCTTACAAGCTGTATAGCAATACTGGGCCTGACAGCCTGCAGCGAGCCACAATCAACCCCCATTGCGAATTCAGAGGCGGCGCCGGTGGTGACAGAGTCACTGTCCACTACGCTGTACGCACCGCAAAACCGTCCCGATGTGAGAGGGCAGATTGGCGCGGTATCCGCAGGCCATCCGCTGGCTGCTCAGGCAGGTATGCGAGTTTTACAGAACGGAGGCAACGCCACTGATGCCGTCATCGCCATGGCTGGTGTGCTCGCCGTGGTGCGACCCCACATGAACGGGATTGGCGGCGACGCTTTCGGCATCTTCTACGCTGGCGAGACTGGCGAAGTCACGGCGCTGAATGCCAGTGGTCGTTCAGGCGCGCTGGCCGCGCCGGAGTTCTTTGCGGCAGCCGGCGTAGATCGGGTCCCGGGTGTGGGCCCACTGTCTGTCAGTGTGCCCGGTGCAGTTGCAGGCTGGGTTGATGCCCACGAGCGCTATGGCAGCATGGATTTTGCGGATTTGTTAAGCACCGGCATCGACTATGCGCGCAATGGTTTTGCCGTGTCCACCAGGTTGGCGCAGGATTTTGACGAGCAGGGTGCGAACCTGAACCAAGCGGGCCTGGATTTGTATCTACCCAATGCAGCGCCACCGCCGGTAGGCTCACTGTTACGCAACCCAGAGTTGGCAGGCTCACTGGAGATTGTGGCCAGCGAGGGCAAAACAGGCTTTTATCAAGGCAGTATCGCGCAGCAACTATCTGCCTTTATCACGGAGCAGGGTGGCTATCTGCGCCAGGAAGACTTCGCTACCCATACCTCGACCTGGGTCGAGCCCCTGCGCGGCGATTACCTCGATCACAGCTTTGTGGTGATGCCTCCAAACACTCAGGGCATAACCCAGCTAGCCCTGTTTGAGATGGCCAGTTCACATGATCTGGCAGTCATGGAACAGAATAGCGCCGATTACCTGCATACCCTTATCGAACTCAAAAAATTGGCTTTTGCTGATCGTGACCGCTGGGTGGCTGATCCGGAAATTGCCAGTGTGCCAACCCAGCAACTGCTGGATGCAGACTATCTGCAACAGCGTTCCCAGCTGATCGATATGCGTGTTGCCGCGCCCGAAGTCGCGCCTGGCTTCGGCGACGAGATATTTGCTGAGCCAAATGGCAGCCGCTCTGATGCCGGTGACACGGTTTACATCACCGCGGTTGATCAGTGGGGCAATGCGGTAAGTTGGATTCAATCCAACTTCGCTGGCTTTGGTTCCGGCTTGCTGGACGAGGCTACTGGCATTCTCCTTCACAATCGCGGCGCGCTGTTTACGCTGGAGACTGGTCACCCCAACCAGGTCGCGCCGGNCAAACGTCCTTACCACACGCTGTCACCCATGATGGCGCTTTATCCAGACGNCGAGTTCGCGTTTACCTTNGGCACACCTGGCGGTGACAGTCAGACCCAAACCATTATCCAGATCACCCAGAACATGTTGATGTTCGGTATGACGCCTCAACAGGCAATCGAGGCACCGAGGTTTCGCTCCCTGGGCGGTGCGCACCTGTCGATTGAGAATCGGGTGGCAGAAAACGTGCTGCTGGATCTGCAGTCCCGCGGTCACGAGCTCAATATTATCGAAGGCTGGACCGCAACATTTGGTGGCGCCCAGATGATCCATCATGACCCTGCCACCGGCGTGCTGACGGCGGCAGCGGATCCTAGGCGGGAGGCATACGCCATCGCCTACTAANCCTGATTCAGGTTTATGGTCTTAGTCTGTGTGGAACGGTGCCGCAGCACCTCCAGGTAGCCAGATCGTCAAAACAACTGCGGGCTCATCGCCTTCAACAGAGTGAATGATGGTGTCGCCAGGGCGACAGATACCAATCTCGCCGGGCTCCAATACACCGGGCACGCCATTGACGTTGTGGCCGAAGCGTCCGCTCAGCACATAGAAGATTTCAATGGCGTCGTGAGTGTGGGGCTGGCCCACATAATCTGTATTCAAGGTGAGTTCAGCGATCCGGGTTTCACTGCTGCCTAGATTGGCAGCATCAACCAGTATCTTCCAGCTCAGCGGGGCGCTAGGGTCGGACTCCAGCAGCGCTTCTTTTGTCAGCGGGCGATACTCAATGCCTTGACCCGCACTTTGAGTCATACCCTGGGCCATAGCCACAGCCGGTAACAGCAGTAAGACGATAGCGCCTAACACATTTCTCATAACATACCTTCTGGGTTTATTAGTTGCCGGTATAGCCCGGCCCATGCAATATCCTGCCCGGGCGACGACCGGTGTGAGCGCCACCCTCCACTACGNCTTCGCCATTGACCAACACATATTTCATGCCTTCTGCATATTGATGCGGGTCTTCGAAGGTTGCGCGATCGATTATTTCATCAGCATCGAAGACAGCCACATCGGCGTAGTAGCCCTCGGTGATCAGGCCTCGATCATGAATGTTTAAACGTCGGGCGGATTGGCTGCTCATTTTCTTCACGGCTTCTTCTAATGTGATTACACCACGCTCGCGCACATAGTGACCGAGGACGCGGGCAAAAGTACCGTACTGCCTGGGATGGGGCGCGCCTTCGCCAAAGATGCCCACAGGNCCATCTGATCCGATTGCTGTGGCAGGGTGCCGCATGATCAAGTCCACATCGTCGGGACCGATGGCGTGGTAAACCGCCGTGGCACCGCCACCTCTGATAATGTCGAAGACAACGTCTGCCGCATTTTCCGGGGTTGGCTCCATGCCAGCTTGCATAGCGAGATCAGCAAGGCTCTTACCTGCCATTTCCGGCGCCCAGCTGTTGCGAGAAATAAAAACATTCTTGGGATCACCGCCACCGCGGTCATAGAGAATCTTTGCTACAACTTCATTCTTGATAGTAAAACCGGTTTCCGGGCTGTTAATCCGAGCCAGCATTTGATCCCTGCCACCTTCCTGAGCCCACTGAGGAATCAGCGCGGTGATGCCGGTTTGTGAAGCCGTGTAGGGATACTGGTCGATGGTCACATCAACACCACGAGCGCGCGCCTCGTCAACCAGCCGCAGACTCTCCACCGCCGCACCCCAGTTTTCGACGCCGATGACCTTGTGGTGTGTCATCTGCACCGGGATACCCGCTTCCTCGCCGATGCGGATGGTTTCCTCAACCGAGTCGATGAGCTGCGCTGCTTCTTCCCGCATATGTGAGATATAGATGCCGTTGTATTCAGCCGCGACTTTCGAAAGTTCGATAACCTCTTCGGTCGAGGTAAAGCTGCCCGGCACATAGAACAGGCCAGTTGAGATACCCAGGGCACCCTGCTCCATGGCGTCTCGCACCATCTGCTTCATGCGCTCCATTTCGGCCGGAGAGGCTTCCCGGTCTTCTGCGCCAATCACCGCCTGTCGTATGGTGCCCTGGCCTACGAATACCGCCCAGTTTGGGCTGATGCCCAGATCGGCGATAGCGGCATAATGTTCATCAATCGGATAGGGAGAACTGCCGTCATTGCCTTCGGTGAGGGTTGTCACCCCCTGCAGTAGCGCGCTCTCGGCATTAGGTACATCGAAGATGCCGCGCATGGCATGGGTATGGGGATCAATAAAACCGGGCGACACGGTGAGTCCGAGAGCATTGATCACCTGACTTGCGGTGGCATTTGATAAGTCGCCGACTCTCATAATGCGGTCGCCAATGATGCCCACATCGGCGTTATACCAGGGGGTTCCGGTGCCATCGATAACCTGCCCGTCCCGGATCAGAATATCGAAACGATCCTGGGCTGCCCCGCAAACAGGAATCAAAATGCTTAGGGACAGCAACAGGTTCAACAGTGATTGGAGTCGTGTTCTCATTGCTTTGAAACTTCTCCTAGTGTTTTCGGATGTTGAAAAAAAGGGGTAGCTTTAAGCTACCCCTTTCTGTTCCTACTATCCACCTAAACCTGCCGTGTTTTGCGCTGCGGCGGCGACCGGCGGGCTATTGTGACGCTACCAGATTCTGATGCGATCTTCCGGTGCCAGATACAGCTTATTCTCTGGCTGCACGTCGAAGGCTTCATACCATTCTTCAAAATTACGCACCACTCCATTCACTCGAAACTCTGAAGGTGAATGGGGATCGGTTGTCAAACGTTGGATCAAAGCATCCTCGCGGTACTTGCGTTGCCAAACCTGGGCCCAGGCCAGGAAGAAACGCTGATCGCCGGTCAGTCCGTCAATCACTGGTGCCTCTTCACCGTTGAGCGCCATCTTGTAGGCGCGGAAAGCCAGCGACAAGCCGCCGACATCGCCGATGTTTTCGCCGAGGGTGAAACGGCCATCAATAAAGTAACCCGGTACAGGTTCAAACGCACTGTACTGCTCGGCCAGCGCGTCAGCCAGGGCCTCAAAATTGGCGCGATCCTCGTCAGTCCACCAGTTGCGCTGGACACCCTCCCAGTCTGACTTGGAACCCTGGTCATCAAAGCCGTGGCCCATTTCGTGACCAATCACGGCGCCGATGCCGCCATAGTTCACTGCCAGGTCCGCTGCTGGATCAAAGAAAGGCGGCTGCAAGATGCCTGCTGGAAATACGATCTCGTTGAAGGAAGGATTGTAGTATGCATTAACCGTTTGTGGCGTCATGCCCCACTCTTCTCGATCGGTGGGTTCACCGAGGCGAGAAATTTCATCTGCATAGTTAAATTCACGAATGTTCTGTGCGTTCTGGAACAGGCTGTCCCTGCTGAGTTCTAAGGAGGAGAAATCTTCCCATTTATCGGGATAAGCAATCTTGGGTCGAAACGCGTCCAGCTTCTTGTAAGCCTCTTCCTTAGTCGCGGCACTCATCCAGATATTCTGCTCGATGCTTTGGCGCAGGGCAGTGCGCAGGTTTTCAACCAGATCATCCATCTGGGACTTAGCTGATTCTGGGAAATGGCGTTGCACATAAATCTGGCCGATGGCTTCGCCAAGGCTGCCAAGTGAGCCCACACGCGCTACGCCACGCTCCCAGCGTTCACGCTGTTCAGGCACACCATTTAGTACCGTGGAGTAGAAACGGAAGGCCTCTTGATCGATTTCTTCCGAGAGCACATTGGCACTATCCGCGATGAAGCGATAGGTCATGTAGCTTTTCCAGTCCTCGATCGGCAGCGTATTAACCAGATCAATAATGGGTGACATGGCACTAGGATAGAAGACATTAAGGTCTGTTAGACCCTGGACACCGGCTGCTGCGAAATAGCTATCCCAGTCCAGGCCAGTATATTCCGCCTTAAAGTCCTCGTAGGACACGGGGTTGTAGGTGAGATCTCGGTTACGCCGTTGCGAACGCGGCCAGGTGTGCTCAGCAACCTGGGTCTCCAGTGACAGGATCGCTTCGGCTTTCTCTGCACTGTTATCAATTTTAGCGAAATTGAGGGTGCGTGTGATGTGAGCCACATACTCCTCACGCACCTTGATAAACTCTTCGGTGTCCTCCAAGTAATAATCCCGGTCAGGCAGGCCAAGGCCGCCTATCGATAGTGTCAGCTGGTGACGATCGGCATCCGCTCGGTCGGCACTTATGTAGAAACCAAACGGGCTGGCGGTGTTGTCGATTTGGGCGCGGCCAAAACCGGTGATGAGGTCTTCCCGCGTCTCAATTTCATTGAGAGCGGCCAATCCGGGAAGCAGCGGGCTGATGCCCAGCTCGTTTAGCGTTCCTACGTCCATGTAGCTCAGGTAGTAGTCGCTGATCTTCTGCTCGATGGAACCCGCCGCGGGTTCCATTGATGTCAGATCATCAACAATGGTGCGGACACGCTGGTCAGATCGGTCGCCCAGTACGGCGAAAGACCCATAGTTGCTGCGACTGGCAGGCAATTCGAAAGTTTCTAGCCAGCGGCCGTTGGTGTATCGAAAAAAGTCATCACCAGGCTGTATGTTTACATCCTGATGGCTGAGGTCAATACCGAAACTGCCGAGCTCGGGTGCCGCGGCATCGGCGGCAACGGGTTCAGTTGCTGCAGGCGCTGGCGTCGCAGATGATGTGGGCGCTTCTTCTGAACCACAGGCAACCAATAGGGCACAGGATGTGGCTGCCAGGAATTTGTAAGACGATGACATGTTTTCCTCCAATCATCATTAATCAAGCAGGGCGGGAGTATACCTGAATTCACGCATCAAATTTGCACGCTCGCCTCCAGAAAATCGCCTGCCTTACCCCTTCCTTCCTATATAGACTGCGATGACGGTACACTGAGGGCTTGCGAGCCGAAGTCATCAGTTTTTAGACGCAGTAAACGGGCAGGAGGTTGACCCATGACGCTAAATTTATTCACTCTAAGAACCCGGGTTGTCCCTATTGCATGTGCAGCGTTACTACTCTTTAACTCAAGCTTGCCGAGCCATGCGCAGGTTACTGCCACGCCCAACGGCATCGCTGATAACCGCGCTGGCGCTTATGCCTTCACCAACGCCATGCTCTATCAAAGCGATGGCAGCTATGTGAACGGCAGTCTGCTGATCCGCGACGGCCAAATTGTTTCCGTCCAAGGCAATAACCAGGTGTCGTCGGGCTTCTTCGAAATCGACCTCGCTGGACGTTATATTTACCCAGGTTTGATCGATATCTACACCGATCTGGGACTCCCGGAATTGGAATCAGTTGATGATAACGGTGCGGCTGAAAACCTGTTTCCTTCAAATCAGGCGCTCAACGCCAACGACGCCATTCGTGCGAACTTCCGTGCCAGCACTGCCTATGTCACCGATGAGGAGGCAGTAAGGAAATTCCGCGAGATGGGTTTTTCAACCGTGCTTGCCCATCGCGCAGATGGCATCGCACGCGGCACATCCGCGTTGATTACCCTTGGTGACCAAAATGCCAATGAGGCCATCGTTGTACCCGATGTTGCTGCACACTATTCCCTGGACAAGGGCAGCTCGATGCAATCTATGCCAGGTTCCCTAATGGGGTCTTTCGCCTTGATCAGACAGACTTTCCTTGATGCCGATTGGTTTACCAGTCAGCAACCCAGACCATTTACTGACGCGACGCTCGATGCCTGGCAAGCGAACCAATCCCTACCGCAGATAATAGAAGTAGACAACTGGCAGCAGGCGTTGACCGCAGACAAGGTTGGTGATGAGTTTGAAACCCAATATATTCTGAAGACGGCCGGTGATAGCTATAAGCGTTCCGACCTGATTGCTGCCACTGGCGCTAATCTGATTGTGCCGCTGCGCTTTCCTGAGGCGCCAGATGTCACTGACCCGGTTGCTGCGGAAGAAGTTTCACTGGAAGCTCTGAAGCACTGGGAGTTGGCGCCATACAATGCGCGTATCCTGGCCGAGTCTGGCGTTGATTTCGCATTGACCAGTGAGGCTGATGAAGACTTCTGGTCTCACCTGCGCAAGGCTGTTGCTAACGGCTTGGCTGAAGTTGCAGCCATCAATGCTCTCACCAGCGTGCCGGCGGCGATGCTGAATGTCGCAGATCGAGTTGGCAGCTTACAGGATAACGCCCTGGCTAATTTTCTGATCACCACAGGGCCTTTGTTGGATGAAGAGACAGTGCTGCTGGAGAACTGGATTGCCGGAGAGCGTTATCAGCTCAACGAGGACCTGGACGGCCGGGCCGGTAATTATCTTCTTACTATCGCCAATCAGTCCTACGACCTCGAGCTAAGATTTGACGGCACTGACCCCAATGCGGAGATCGCGATTGGCGATGAAACCAGATCAGCTAATCTCGCACTCAATCCTGACCTGATTACCCTAAGCTTCGTGTTTGATGAGGCGGGCAATCAAATCCGTCTGTCCGGCTGGACCACCGATGCCGGCTGGCAGGGCAATGGCTATACCCCGGCGGGCGACCTGATTAGTTGGCAGCTGAGTCGCAGTGGGGATTTGACCAGCGAAGGTGATGACAGCGCAAATTCGGTCGCGACCGAGTTACCCGGGCCTATCCTGTTTCCTTTTAATGCCTATGGTCGAGAGTCACTGCCTCGGCAACAGGACTTCTTGATACGTGGCGCCACTGTCTGGACCATGGAGGATGAAGGGGTTGGCATCATGGATGTGCTAGTGCGCGATGGCAAGATTGCGGAAGTCGGAGAGGATCTTTCTGCCAATGGCGTGACTGTAATAGATGGAACCGACAAACACCTGACCCCCGGTATCATTGACGAGCATTCCCACATTGCCCTGTTCAATATTAATGAACGTGAGACCAATTCGAGCATGGTGCGGATGAAAGATGTGGTGGATTCAGAGAACATCAACATCTATCGCAATCTGGCTGGCGGTGTGGTGGCTGCGCAGCTGCTGCACGGCTCAGCCAATCCAATTGGCGGTCAGTCGGCGCTGATCAAAATGCGCTGGGGTCTACCCTCCAATGAGCTATTGATCGAAGACGCGGAAGAGTTCATCAAGTTTGCCCTGGGTGAAAACGTCAAACGCAGCCGTAATCCATTTTCATTTCGTTATCCGCAAACCCGTATGGGAGTCGAGCAGGTATTTGTAAATGCCTTCAGTCAGGCGCAGGAGTACGAAAAGACCTGGGAAGAATACAATAACCTGCCGCGTTCGCAGCGGCGCAATACCTTAGCACCGCGCCGTGATCTGGTTGATGAAGCCATGGTGGAGGTGCTTAACGGTGAGCGCTTTGTGACTGCCCATTCCTATGTGCAATCTGAAATCAACATGCTGATGAATGTAGCAGACAGCTTCGATTTCAACATAAATACCTTTACCCACATTCTCGAAGGCTACAAGGTGGCTGACAAAATGGCCGCCCATGGTGCAGGCGGTTCAACCTTCGCCGACTGGTGGGGATACAAATGGGAGGTGCGCTACGCCATTCCCTATAACGCCGCACTGATGTTGCAGGCCGGTGTGGTTGTTGCCTTGAACTCGGATGATGCCGAGATGTCGCGACGCCTGAATCAAGAGGCTGCGAAGGCGGTGAAGTACGGTGATATCAGCGAAATCGATGCACTTAAAATGATTACCCTGAATCCGGCAATCCTGTTGCACATGGACGATCGCATGGGAAGTATTCTCGAAGGTAAGGATGCGGACCTGGTTCTGTGGTCTGATCACCCCTTATCTATCTATGCCACGGCCGAGACGACCTGGGTTGAAGGTACCCCTTACTACGACAAAAATGAGGATATGCGCTTACGGGAACGTATTGCCGCAGAGCGCGCACGCATCATCGCCGCCATCACCAATGAAGGAGCTGAGCAATGAAGTTTCGTAATTTTGCAAAACAGCTCTTGATTGGAGCAAGCCTTGTTCTTAGCCTGACTTTCTCGGCGTCTTTTGCCATTGTTCCCACCCCGGCGCCTGATCAGAACGGCCCAATCGCGTTGACCGGAGCGATCATCCATGTGGGCGATGGCACTGTGATTGGCGACGGCGTGATTACTTTTGATGACGGCATTATTACCGCAGTGGGCAGTGCCAGCGACAATATAGATCTCACCAATCATGAAATCTTTGATGTGCAGGGACGCCATGTGTATCCGGGATTCGTCCTGCCCAACACGTCCTTGGGCTTGAGTGAAGTCAGCAGTGTCAGGGCGACTCAGGATATCGTTGAGGAAGGTGATATCAACGCCAGTGTGCGCTCGGCTATTGCCTATAACACCGATTCGGAAATCATTCCTACCAACCGCTTCAACGGTATTCTCACGGCACAGGTTGCACCCCAGGGCGGGCTAATCTCTGGCTCCTCTTCGGTGTTCAAGCTCGACGGCTGGAACTGGGAAGATGCCATGCTGTCCGAAGACGTTGGCTTGCATCTGCACTGGCCGGGCATGAGGCAACGTCGCCGCAATTCGGAATCAGGTCAGTACGAGCGGGTAGAGAACGAAAACTATCAGGGTCAAACCCACTTGCTGCAAACCTTGTTTCAGGATGCATCGACCTACACAGGTGAACCCGTGAATCTGAACTTACTTGCCATGCAGCCACTGTTTAACGGCATTGCCAAGCTATTCATTCATGCGGATGAAGCCAAAGAAATCATCAGCGCGGTGCGCTTTGCCCGTAGCTATGGTGTTGAAGATATTGTGCTGGTGGGTGGCGCAGATGCCATCCTGATATTGGACTTCTTGTTAGCGGAGAGTATTCCGGTCATCTATGAGCGTATTCACGAGCTTCCACTGCGTGAATGGAATGATGTTGATGCACCGTTCAAGACGCCGTTTCTGTTACATGACGCCGGAGTCAAAGTTGGCATTGGCGGTGGAGCGACTTCAATTGATCGTCAGCGGAATTTGCCGTTTTTTGCCGGCACGGCCGCCGCCTATGGTCTGGACCGGGAAACTGCCCTGGCGATGGTGACCGGCATAAACGCTGAAATCCTCGGTGTTGACGAACGAGTTGGCACCCTGGAGACCGGTAAGGATGCAACCCTGTTCATCTCTGAGGGAGACGCATTGGATATGCGCACCAGCCAGGTGATCGGTGCGTTTATTCAGGGTCGTGATATCGATCTCAATGGTACCCAGCAGCAACTTTATGAGCGTTTCCGCGACAAGTATCAGAACCAGGTTGAGTAAGGTTTTTTCGTATGCGCGGCAGCCCCGCTGCCGCTGTCCGCTCGTGCAAATTTAGAAGACAGTCCCCAGGAGTGCTCGTCATGGAAGAATTCCCTACCTTCGTCACCCACCTAGAGTGTAGCTACACCGGCAAGATATACCCCGCAGACCAGCTCCATGGCCTGTCTGAAGCGGGCAAGCCCCTGCTTGTGCGCTACGATCTCGATGCCCTGAGTAAAGCGGTTAATAAGGAAGATCTGATTGGGCGCTTGCCGGAACTGTGGCGCTACCGCGAGTTCCTGCCGGTGCGAAGATCAGAGAACGTGATGAGGCTTGGGGAACTCATGACGCCGCTGTTGCCTGCCAATAAGCTGCAGGAGGAGTATGGCTGCGGTGAGATCCTGATCAAAGATGAAGGGCGCTTACCCACGGGCTCATTCAAGGCAAGAGGCCTGACCATGGCAGTGTCTATGGCCAAGGAGCTGGGAGTGGAGTGCATGGCTATGCCAACCAACGGCAATGCCGGCGCGGCGCTTGCTGCTTATTGCTCACGGGCTAATATTGATACCTACGTTTTTTGTCCGGAAGACACGCCACGGGTTAACGTGGAAGAGATAGCCTTTCAGGGCGCTAAGACATTTCTCGCCAATGGCTTCATCAATGACTGCGGCCGCATCGTGGGTGAGGGCAAGGAAACCATGGGGTGGTTCGATACGTCTACCTTGAAAGAGCCTTATCGCATTGAAGGTAAAAAAACCATGGGCCTGGAACTTGCCGAACAGCTGGGATGGGAGGTGCCAGATGTCATTCTCTATCCAACTGGCGGCGGCACGGGATTGATTGGCATGTGGAAGGCATTCGATGAGCTGGAAGCGATTGGTTGGATCGGCTCCAAACGGCCGCGCATGGTGGCGGTACAGGCTGATGGCTGCGCGCCCATTGTGAAGGCATTCGAAGAAGGCACGCGTCACGCCGAACTTTGGCAGGATGCCCATACCATCGCGGCAGGCATTCGCGTACCGGCTGCGGTTGGTGATTTTCTTATTCTTGATGCGGTGCGAGACAGTGGTGGTTTCGCCGTGGCGGTTTCAGACAAGGCGATAAATGATGCTCATCAGCATTGCGCGAAAACCGAGGGTATTTTGCTGTGCCCTGAAGGTGCTGCAACCCTCGCTGCCCTGAAGCAAGAGCTGGCAAATGGGCGAATCAAAAAGGATGAAAAGGTGCTGCTGTTTAACTGTGCAACGGGTCTGAAGTACCCGATGGTTTCAGATCATTACACTATCGATCTCAATCAGCCTATCGATTATGACTTCATCAGGGCTTGTGACTAGCTCAGGGCTGCTGGCTAGTTCAGGACCCGGCGAAGCTGCTGTCGGTGCAGCGAGGAGGTAGAGTCCACGTCGCTCTGTAAGCGGCAGACACGCTTGGCGATATAGGTACCGACCGGTTTCTCCAGGCGGCAGACGATGCGCTCCTCCGGCGCAACTCTGGCGTTGTATTGCTCTATCTCGGCGTCGGTGGGCGTCAGATTTTTCTGGCCCCCGGACGGTGGCGTGACCGCGCAAGCGGCGAACACCGTGCTGGCGGAGAATAACATTAACAGTTTTGCAATTTTTCCAAGCATGGCCTAATTCTCTTTCAGGCTAAGCGCCTCATTCTGCGGCGCGAACAGATACTCTAACTCTACATTCTCCGTGACAATTGGCAAGCCGTTTTCCAGAACCGGTCGCAGTTGTAACAGGGATACCTCATAGAGCGCCTGCTCCCGCAGCTGCTCTTCTTCAGGTGAAATACTAATCACTTCTAGGTCTCTAAGATTGAAGCCCAGTTTGATGCTGCGCTGGTTTGCCATAAGCACTTCAGGTAGCAGTGGCACCAGATTAAATCTGAGTGTTGCCTTAAACCGCTCAGCGGTCTCCGAAGTCACGGCTAACTGCGGTTTGGGCAGGGCAGTTGCTGGATAATTAGGCGTCCAGGCCTCAAAGCGGATAGGCCTCTCCCTAAGTTGAATCTCCATCTGTGATAAGGAAGTGGCTATGGTTGGCACGGGTAGGATTCTCGGGTGTTGGAATAGCGCATTCACCCTCACAGGGCTCATGCCCAGATCAAGCAATTCTTCATAGACTTGCTGATAGAGTGCCAACGCAGCAGACTCTAGGCCAAACAGCAGTTCCCAATCGGCCTGATAGAGCCGGGTCAAAGCGCTGCTTTCTAGCGGGCTGTCCTCCGCAGCAACATAGATGTCGACGATGCGCTGCAAAAGATCCTTGCCGATGCGGTAACTGATGCGCAGGGATTCACCTTTGGCCAGAGTTCGGCCACGCCACTCGTCTTCGCCCTCAGCGTTAACGACATCATTGAACATGGAGGGGCGTTTAAGCAGGGAAATCTGGTAGTAGTGAGCCAGTACAATATTGTAAAGCCAGGGCGTCAGTTCGACGTGGTTTTCCCCGAGGGTCGCCTCGATGCCGCTCACCGCACGCCAGTTGAGATTTTTCGCCGCCAGCAAGTATCGGGTGCTATTGCTGTTATCTGCATTGGCAGAGGCGCGCAGGAGTAAATCGCTAAGCTGCTCCGTGCCAAGCAGGTAATCGTGGAAATCACGGGTATAGATTTCGTCGTTAAGCCACTCGAAATAGCTAAGCTGGCTGCCAGCCTGCTCCCATTTCTCCTGAGCTAACTGCGACTCAATAACAAATTCCAGCGCATTTCGCTGTTGCGGCGCGCTGAGGCCATAATTTACCTTGGCAATCTGTAGCGCTTCCAGGAAGGTCTTCTCTGCGCCAGCAAAGTCTCGCTCAAACATCTGCTGCTGGCCAAGCTCCAGCAGCTGCTCAGCGCGAATCTGCTCATAAATATTGTTGTAAGAGGCTTGCTCTGTGGATTCCTGAGCTAAAGCACTCGCAGTCACTAACGGCAGCAGCGCGAGCGCGCGCGTTGGAATTAGTGCGGGTATACATTTAGAAATTAGTAGGGGAAAGTTGGCAAACATCAGCATACCTGTCTTCAGGATACCCACTATTATATTTGCTCGCAATTGCCTGCGGCGCAGTCGCTCAGCGCCAGCTGTAGAGTTATAATGGCGCCAGATACGGCTTAGGCCACCTTGCACGTTGCGAGGAATTTGTAGGACACGTAGAAAACATATACGTAAAAACAGCGCGAAAGGATTTCTTGATGGAAAACACAACTGATAAATCAGGCATCGACCTCTATACCTGGGCGACCCCGAATGGCCGTAAGATCTCGATCATGCTGGAAGAAATCGGTCTGCCTTACCGAGTCTTACCAATCGATATTGCCAACGGTGATCAGCTTGAACCGGAGTTTCTCAAGATTAGCCCTAACAACAAGATTCCGGCTATCGTTGACCATGAAACTGGACAAACCTTAATGGAGTCAGGTGCCATTCTTATATATCTGGCAAATAAGACCGGGCAGCTCATGAGCTCGATAGGCCCGGATTACTGGCGCCAGATGGAGTGGTTGATGTTTCAGATGGGCGGCGTCGGCCCCATGCTTGGCCAGACTCATCACTTTGTGAAATTCAATCCGGGCAAATCGACCTATGCCGAGGCGCGCTACAGTGCCGAGAATCGCAGGCTTTACGGTGTGCTGGATAAACGCCTGGCTGGTAGAGACTATATCTGCGATGAGTATTCCATCGCCGATATTGCGACATGGCCCTGGGTCTCACGCTATGAATGGCAGCAGATGAACCTGAACGAATTTCCGCATCTGAAAGACTGGTATCTGCGTGTTGCAGTGCGGCCCGCTGTCCAGCGTGGCTACGCAGTGCCGCAGGACCTTGCGGTGCCTATTCCTGACTAATCGTGAGCTTCGGGACTTTCCAGGGAGGGGCGGCTGTGTTTGCGCTTAATCCGTGGTCACTCACCTCGGACCTCTCATCTTGTCGCTGTTGATTCTGGTGCGCAAACTGTCTAAGTTTGTCCGACCTTAGCCAGTGTTTCTGGAGATCCAATGAATACTCTATCGAAAGCCCTATTTCTCGCCGGTGGACTCGCTTTCACCGGTTCCCTGTTTGCGGCTGATGTTTACGTCGCGCCCCGCAATGAATGGGGCCAGCCAGACCTGCAGGGAGTCTGGAACTTCTCATCCAATGTCCCATTTCAGCGCCCCGCGCAGTTCGGCGAGCGTGAATTCATGACCGACGATGAGATAGTGGCCATGCGTGTCCGTCTGGCAGAGGCCGATGCTGCGTCTGACCAGGCCGTAGCGAGCTCGGATCCCAATAGCCCTGGCGGCTATAACGACTTCTGGGTAGAAAGTGCCGGCATTACCGACCGTCTCCGCACATCCCATGTGGTTTATCCGCCCAATGGCCGGCTGCCGGGTCGAGCAGAAGGTGCGGTGGTACAGTTCGGTGGACTGGGCCCTGACGTGCCGGGTCAGCGACCCGTTCGTTACACCGTGGGCGGCATCGCGAAAGATGGGCCCGAAGACCGGGGCCTTTCCGAGCGCTGCATCGTGGGTTTCAATGACGGACCTCCGTTTATGCCAAGCCTGTATAACAACAACGTGCAAATTTTCCAGAACCATGATCATGCCGTGATTCTTACGGAAATGATCCACAATGCCCGCATCGTCCCCCTGGATGACAGACCGCCTCTGCCTGAAGAGATTGGCCAGTGGACCGGAGATGGACGCGGTTATTGGGACGGCGATACGCTGGTCGTAGTAACGAAAAATTTCAATGGACTAGCCCAGAGTTTCAGTGCCTTCGGCACTTCGGCGGAAAAGGTGCTCACCGAGCGTTTTACCCGCGTCGATGAGGTGACTGTGGACTACGAGTGGACCATCGAAGACCCTGCAACCTTTACCGATAGCTTCACCGCCATAGTGCCCATGACCAAAGTTGCCGGCCAACTCTATGAGTACGCCTGCCACGAGGGTAACTACGGCATGGTGAATATCCTGCGCGGGCAGCGTATGGAAGAGCTGCGCGCTTCCGAAGGCGCAAACTAGTTTGACTCGCGTTGAGAAAAAGCCCGGTTGCTCCAAGCAATCGGGCTTTTTAGTTTAAGGGATTAATTGGACCTATTTATACGGCTTTAATCCTGCCAGCCGCGCCATCCAGGCCCTCTAACAACCTGCCCGGGCAAGGCGCCAGTATGGTCGCCATAGTGAATTACCGGCTCACCATTAACGATGACATGCCCCATGCCGGTTGAGTACTGGTGCGGCGCATCAAATGTGGCATGGTCGCTTACAGTAGAGGGGTTAAATATCACAATATCTGCAAAATAGCCTGCGGCCAGCTCACCCCGATCTCTAATTTTGAGGTTTGTGGCTGGCAACTTGCTCAGTTTGCGAATCGCATCGGGCAGGGTGATGACCTCATCTTCCCGCACATACTTACCCAACACCCTTGAGAAATTGCCGTAGGCCCTCGGATGGGTGCTGCGTTCAAGGAACACGCCTTCTGAGGCCATGGACTGTGCGTCTGAGGCAAAGCTCACCCAGGGCAGTGCGATGCCCTTGGCCACATTCTCTTCCGACATCATGAATTAAACGACCTGCACCCACTGCCATCCTCGATGACCAAGTCAATAATCGTATTGGCATCGGAAGTACCGCGCTCCGCTGCCACCTCTTCCAGAGTCATTCCGGTATAATGGCGCAGTTCTGGATTATTAAATCCAACAAGTAGCGTGCCTTCGATACCGGAGGCCAGCCACAGGTTCTCCCAATCGTCCGTGGCAGTCGTCATCTCCTCCAACAACTGAGCGCGGATTTGCGGATCCATCAAGCGCTTGCGCCAGGCTTCATAACCCCCTTCCTGCACCCAGGGTGGCATTGTGGCATCCAGTCCTGTTGAGCCAGCGGTATAGGTATAAATATCCGCGGTGATTTCCAGGCCTTCGGCCTGAGCAGCTTCAACCCGGGCTACTACATCATCAAACTTGTCCCAGTTTTGTCGACCCGCCATCTTCAAATGATAAATCTCTGCCGCCACATCGCCCTCACGGGCAATCTGAATCAGCTCATCTATCGCTTCCAACAGATGATTACCCTCACTGCGCAGGTGCGAGATATACATACCATCGTATTCCCCCACTACCTTGGCCAGTTCCACCAATTCATCGGTGCTGGCATAGAACGCCGGCGCATAGATAAGGGAAGAACCTAAACCCACGGCTCCTTCTTCCATCGCCTCTCTCACCAGCGCCCGCATCCGCTGCAGTTCCTCAGCAGTCGGCGCACGGTCCTCGTAGCCGATCTCGTGTTTTCTTACCGTGGTCGCGCCAATGAAAGAGGCGACATTGGTTGAGACGCCTCTGTCCATCAGGTACTCGAGATACTCACTCAGAGTCGCCCAGGTAATATCCGCGCCGCCAAACCCGCCGGCCTCAATAATGTCGCAGCGCATGGCTTCATTAATGGGCCCCTCAGAATTCCCCTCGCCAAAAACCTCGAGCGTCACGCCCTGACGAATATCACTCTGACTACGCCCATCAATCACCAGCGACTCCGTCGCCCAACTCAACATATTGATAAAGCCCGGCGCCACCGCATAACCCTCGGCATCAATCACCGCATCAGCAGAGCCAGCGATATCGCCGATCGCCACAATACGATCGTCGATCACGGCAATGTCTGCCTGGTAAGGCTCGCCACCGTTTCCGTCGTAGATGGTGCCGTTCACAATCAGTAGGTCATAAGTATTGGGTGAGGTGGTGCAGGCACCAAGTAGTGCCAGCCAGAGGATGAGACTGAGTTGCCGCATAGTTATGCTTCCTGTTTACGTTCCAAGAAACTTACCCAATTGGTCTGCAGCAAGCCAGCGCTTTACTGATACGGCGACTATCAATATGTTTGTTGCGATGGTGCGAGGAGACTTCAGGTAGAGCAAATTGAGACCGTGTGAGGCATGGATGCCGAACCCGAGCCCCCAGAGAAGGGTTTACGGCGGGTGTCGGTTTGCTCTACCTGAAGGCTCCGCTGTCTAGGTGTTAATCAATTTGAAAGATTCTTCATTGCTAGCTTTCCGTGTGGCGGACTTGCTGGCGGTACAGCACCAAGCACGCCGTGAATACATCCATGTAGGCTCGGGCTTGGCTTCCTGCCTCGCAGGGCTTTGTGCTGCATCACCACCAAGCCCTTTTCACTATCATGCAGAATTCTCAAAAGGCCTTATTTGGGGATCTGAGTTGACATTGATGGCTTGTAAAAATACTGTATAGATATACAGTATTTTTTTATTGACGTCATCATGGCACAGAAGCCCCTCCAAAAACCTGCACCCGGCAGCGATGCGCCAGCAAAGCCGCCAAATCTACCGGCCTATGCCGAGCTGCACTGTGTCTCTAATTTCACCTTTCTGCGCGGCGCCTCTTTCCCGGAAGAGCTGGTAGAGCAGGCCGATGCGCTGGGCTATCGGGCTGTTGCTATTACCGATGAGTGTTCGCTGTCGGGGGTAGTGCGCGCCCATATGGCGGCCAAGGAAAAGGCGATAGAGCTGATTATTGGCAGTGAGTTCTATTTGGAGGAAGGCTGCCATTTTGTGCTGTTGGCCTGTGATCGGCGCGGCTATGGTCATCTCAGTCACCTGATCAGCTGCGCCCGACGCGACAGCCCCAAGGGCAGCTATCGGATGGATGGGGCTATGGTGGAGAAGTATCTGCCTACGGACTGTATTGCGCTTTGGTTGCCGGATCTGACCCACACGCCAGAGCAGTTGGCCTGTCAGGCGGTGTGGCTGCAGCGCCTGTTTACCGGTCGGCTCTGGATTGCGGTGGAGCTGCTGTTAAGGGGGGATGACCGTATCAAGCTGCGGCGACTGCAGCGTTTGGGCCAGCAGTATGACCTGCCCCTGTGTGCCGCCGGTGGGGTTTATATGCATGTGCCGAGTCGGCGCATTCTGCAAGACACGGTGACGGCGATCCGGCTGCGGCGGCCCATCGATAAGCTCGGGCTGGATGGCGAGTGTAACGGCCAGCGTCATCTGCGTTCGCGGGAGCAGTTAGGCAAGTTGTATCCGCCAGCGCTGTTGGCCGCCACGCTGAAGATTGCAGACCGGTGCCACTTCTCCCTGGATGAGTTGCGCTATGAGTATCCGCAGGAGTTGGTGCCCAGGGATTACACCGCTCACGGTTGGTTGCGGGAGTTAACCGAGGCGGGCATTCGCGAGCGTTGGCCTTGGGGCGCGACCCCGAAAGTCCGCAACATCATCGAACATGAATTAATGCTCATTAAAGAGCTTAACTATGAGCATTACTTTCTCACGGTACACGACCTGGTGGCGTTTGCCCGCAGTCAGGGCATCCTGTGCCAGGGGCGCGGGTCGGCGGCGAACTCGGCGGTGTGCTATTGCCTGGGCATTACCGAGGTTGACCCTGCTCGGGTCGAGGTGTTGTTTGAGCGTTTCATTTCCAGAGAGCGTAACGAGCCGCCGGATATCGATGTGGATTTTGAGAATGTCCGCCGCGAAGAAGTGATTCAGTACATTTACAACAAGTATGGGCGCGGGCGTGCTGCCCTGGCGGCAACCGTGATTACCTATCGTTCCCGTAGCGCCATACGGGATGTGGGTAAGGCCCTGGGTTTGGCCGATGACTTGCTGGATCACATCGCCAAGTCTATCTACTGGTGGGGAGCGACTCTGCAGGAGCAACTAAGCGATTCCAATGTGGATTACTCAGATCCCAAGGTCGCGATGCTGGTGAAACTCGCTGAAGCCTTGATTGGTTTTCCCCGACATCTTTCCCAGCACGTGGGTGGCTTTGTGATCAGTCAGGGAGCGCTGACGCACCTGGTGCCGATTGAGAATGCCAGCATGGTGAATCGCACCGTAATCCAGTGGGAGAAGGATGATCTGGAATCATTGGGTCTGCTGAAGATCGACGTGTTGGCGCTGGGCATGCTGACGGCTGTGCAAAAATGTCTGCGCCTGATAAGCAGCTACAGCGAAGAACTCCTCACCATGCAGAAGATCCCGGCGGAGGACCCGACGGTTTACGACATGATGGGTGAGGCGGATACCATCGGCGTATTCCAAATCGAGTCCCGCGCCCAGATGAGTATGCTGCCGCGCCTTAAGCCACGAAGTTATTATGACCTGGTGATTCAGATTGCAATAGTGCGACCTGGCCCTATTCAAGGCGATATGGTGCATCCCTTCCTGAATCGCCGCAGCGGCAAAGAGCCGGTGAGCTATCCTAGCGAAGCGGTTAAAGATGCACTAGAACGCACCCTGGGCGTGCCTATTTTTCAGGAGCAGGTGATGCAGCTGGCCATGGTGGCGGCAGGCTTCACCGGGGGCGAAGCCGATCAGTTGCGACGGGCCATGGCGGCCTGGAAGCGTGAGGGCGGGCTAGAGCCTTATCGCAAGAAACTGGTGGACGGTATGCTGGCCCGAGGCTATGAAGAAGATTTTGCTGAAAAGCTGTTTAACCAGATCAAAGGCTTCGGTGATTATGGCTTTCCTGAATCCCACTCCGCCAGCTTTGCCCTGATCGCCTATGTGTCGTCCTGGCTAAAGCGCTATCATCCGGCCGCCTTCTGTTGTGCCTTGTTGAATAGCCAGCCCATGGGTTTCTATGCGCCGGCGCAGTTACTCAAGGATGCCAGACATCACNGTGTGGTGGTACGGCCCGCCGGTGTGAACGACAGTGACTATGACAATACCCTGGAGTTCGATGACGACTATGTAAAACCAGACTCGCCCTGCCATCACAACACAGCGGCCCAGATCCGCATTGGTTTGCGCATGGTGAAGAGCCTGTCACAGGCCGGTGCCAAGGCCATTGCGGAAGCAAGACAGGGCGGCCAGTTCGAGTCGGTGCAGGATCTGGTATTNCGCAGCGGCATCAACCGCAAAGACCTGGAAGCCCTCGCNGCCGCTGATGCCCTGCGCCAGCTAAGCGGTGACCGCCACCGCGCTTTCTGGCTGGCCAGCGGCATTGAAACCGCAGGGCAGGGTAAGCAGGTCGTAAATGCGGGTGGCCAGACCCTGCAAAACGAAGCCGGCAAACCGGCCGGTCAACTTAGCACTTGCGGCACGCAAACCCTGTTCTTTTCAGATGCTGGTTTTGATACTGACTTCGGTATCGATGTGTTGCTACCGGTAGCCAGCGAAGGTCAGAATATTGTCGGCGATTACATTAGCACCGGCTTCAGCCTGCGGCGCCATCCCGTCGCCCTGTTCCGCACACACCTGAATAACTTCAATGTGTCCCGCGCCGACGAGCTACCAAATATCGACAACGAAGGCGCCGCCAAGGTCACCGGTCTTGTTACCTGCCGCCAGCGTCCCATGACCGCAGCAGGCGTGACCTTTCTCACTCTCGAGGATGAAAGCGGTTTTGTGAATGTCATAGTGTGGCCATCCCTTGGAGAGAGACAGCGACCGGTTGTACGGCAGGCGATGCTAATGGGAGTGGTGGGCCACGTGCAGAAGAGCGAGGGGGTAATTCATCTTATTGCCAGAGAACTGGTTGACCTGAGTTATTGGCTGGGGACGATGGAGGTGTCTTCGCGGGATTTTACTTGATCCCGTTGATTCCTGAATGATTGAACTATTAGTACCCCCTTGTCCTCAGTTGCAATTTACATCCATGCTAGTCATCGATAGATACTTGACCACTACTATCGATAGTAAATCGCGACACCCTGCCGATTTCACTGCCTTCCTCATATGAGAAATTATTTCTGAACTACTCGGTAGTCGCGTTTCTTAGGGAGTATGACCCAGTACCTGACTGATTTTGGCGAGAATATAGGATTGTATCTGAGCTCCGCGCTTCAATAGGGCCGAACGCGATTCGACTAATCGGGAGTGAGATGATGAATTCATCATAGTTAGTGTCAGAGAGGTTCGATACTATCGCCTTTGGTGAGATGAGGTAATAACTCGTACCTGTAGCTAAAGGAGCTAAAATTAAGAAAGCGATAATTTTGTATCTTTTCTTTATTTAATCCTACTTCAATTGCCTTTTATTTAGAGTTGAGCATTAAGCGTATAGTGCGCTAACTAGGACGTTGGCTATACGAATTGGTTACCAGGCGGGACAGTTCCATTTAAGGCTGAAGGAAACACAAATAATTAATCGCTCTAGTCTGTCTGGTGACCGCTAGGAAAGCAACGCCACCGCCATAGAGACTAGGCCGAATACGCCTACGCCCCAAACCAGACTTCGTAGATAGAGTATGCCGATCAGATAGATTGGCACATAGGCTAACCTTGCCCAAAAGAACACTTGTGCACCGAACAGTGTCTCTGCCCCAAGCCCGGCAATATGTGCAACTAGCGCCAGTGGTACGAACAGCAACATGGCTTCTATCGAATTTGTGGCGGCACGCTCTGCACGCCCACCGAGCGGCGTTGCTTCAGCCAGCTCGTCACGATTACTGAATCCGGCTTTTAGCCCTTCGGGAGTCCACTCCCGGTTACGCAGGAATGCGCCAAGCATAATGACTAGAAAGGTATACATAGTCATATAAACGACCAGGGTCAGCAACGGAGTCATAGTGTTTCTCGCAGTTCGTTAAGTAATTAATGAATCGATTCGCATGGATTGAGGGAACACTATTAGTTTAATAACTCCATATTGTAATCTGGCTCTAGCTTTCTCTAAGTTAATAGACTACCAGTCTTCCCTTTTTCAATACTGTAAACTCAATTGCAACATATCGGCTGCAGCGGAGTGAATAATCACGCAACTCTTGAGTTCCAGTTGTCCACCAAATGCTCTGCGGTGCGCCAGGCNAGAGCCTGTACTGTNAGCGTCGGATTTCGGGANCCGCTGGTTCCCATCACNGAAGCGCCAAGTATCCCTAAATTTGGTGCTTCATGGCAGAAGCCCCAGCGGTCTGTAACATTGGTTTCNGNATTGTCTCCCATCCGTGTGCCGCCATAGGCATGGGTCGACGCACCCATGGTATTGCCCAGGCCGTANCGAANAATATGAGTCGCGCCAGCAGCGCGATACCACTGTTCCATTTTATCCTGTGAGAACGCGGCAATTCGCAGTTCGTTGTCTCTATAGCGGGCGGTAATTCGGGTCACGGGNAAACCCATGCTGTCCGTCACCTCAGGATCCAGATCCAGATAGTTGTCGTGATAGGGTAGGGTGGTTTTCTGAACGTACGAGGTATTGCTGCGATCGGCATTGCGCATCACGAAGGCCTTCCAGTCGGAACCCCAAGCAGGTGCCTCGCCGAAGGTACCCATTTTGGCCGCGCTTATAGGTTTGCGGTCAGTGTGTACCCACAGACTGGCGCCGCCAATGAAGTCGAGGTCAGAATGGTCAAAATTGTCATCAGCCCAATCGTCGACGGCGACGCCCTGTGCNGGTAATCCNTACCAGTTGTGCAGGTCCTNAGGAAACAGCGCGGCTACCGGCGCACCCTGATGNTGACTCATATAGTGCTTGCCAACCTGATCCGAATTATTTGCCAGTCCGTTGGGAAACGCATCAGATTTTGAGAGCAGCANAAGACGGACGTTTTCATAGGCATAGCTGGCAANCAACACCACGTCGGCTGGCTGGAACAAGGNTTCATTACCCTTGATGTACTCAACGCCGGTTACGCGGCCGGCAGCATTGGCTTTGATTTCCGTCACGCGAGCGAATGTCACGACTTCGAGGTTGCCGGTATCAACTGCCTTGGGAATCGTGCTGAATGCTGTCGAGCTCTTCGCCTGCACATGACAGCCTCCTTTGTTGCAGAAGCCGTGATACTGACAGGGCGGCCGTCCATCGTAGACTTCGGTGGTGATTGCGGCAGGACCCTGAAACGGGTGCCAATTCAAATCCGTTGCCGCGTTGCCCATTAAGTCGGTAAAAGGTGAACTGCGCAGGGGNTGCATGGGNTAATCGCGCTGTCGCTGCCCTTCGAATATATTNCCTTGCGGATTTATCGAACCACGGACATTGCCAGCCTGGCCAGATATCCCCACGGTAAATTCNACTTTGTCGTAATAGGGTTCNAGGTCCTGATAGTTAATCGGCCAATCTTCNACGGTGGAATCCGCTGGCAGTCGATTACTGCCATAACGGNCGTTGGTCGCACGTACNACTTCAAAATCCCAGGGGTTCAGGCGCCAGCTCTGGGCCCAGTAGTGCATGCTGGTTCCACCCACTGCATTCATCATGGGGTGGTCTNCTTGCACTGCCNTATCAGNGGGCGTAGCTCGCANAGTGGGTGCTTCAGCAGCGGCTTTCTGCAAGGCTTGTGGCCAGTTGCGAGTGCCGTTTCGCAACTCATCCGGTGCAAAGTCTCTGGGGCTCAGCCAGCCACCGGCTTCCAGGCCGATAACCTTGAGCCCGGCATTGGTGAGCGGCAGGGCAGCAACACCGCCGGCTGCGCCCATGCCAACGACAACCACATCAGTCTTGGGAAGTGATCTAGGCATTCTGATCACCTCCCTTGCTTGCTGCGATGTTGGCAGCCATCTTGGTGTAGGTGGCATTGTCGTAGGCCGACTGGTGATTTGGCTCTGATGCGGCGCCCTGACGGACGTCTGTTTCCGAAGCAGAAAGCTTTATTCCTGGATACTGCATCATATCCCAACCTACAAAATCTCTGTTACCACCGTAATAGGGGTCACAGAAGGTGCCGTCGATCGTGTGATTGCGAAGTAGTGCAAAAAAAATGCTTGAGCCGGGCGAACAACCCGGCACTTCATCGTCCTGCAATGCTTGAATAAGGCTCTCTTGTTGTTGCCGTGGCAGGTCAATAAAAGCGGCACCGTGCTGCTGTTGTGCGAATTCGTTTATCGCGGTGAGACTGCAAAGATAATGAGAGCGTGCATCGATGTTATGGCTGGCCAGCGACCTGTCTATGTAATGAGCAGCCCTGGCTTCTTTAGCGCCGGGGCCATGTTCATCGGAAGGAATCAGACAATCGCAGATTGCCTCTAGTACTTCTGCTTCAGCAGCCGTAAGGGTTTCCAGTGCTTCCAGCGCGAGCGGGTTCGAAACATCCTCGGCCTGATTTTCAGCGCCAATCACTGCGCCTGTGGGTGATGCTCCGACAGCAACTGCACCCGCGATACCGGCGCCCTTTAAAAGCGCGCGTCTGGAGGGGTCACTAGGCAGCTTATCAGAGAGGGGAAAATGGAATGGCCCTTTGTTCTTGGTTTTTTTCACGACGGCTTCTCCTGGAAGTGCTAGGTCTAGAGCCTAGCAAAGTGGGAGAAAGCTGCAAGCTTTCAAGTTCTAAGAGTGAGGCTGAAAACAGGATAAAAAGTCATTAATAGTTGAATCAGCATGCTCGAGTTCAGACTCATGATTACTGAAGTTTATGACCTATTGGTGTCTCCTGGTCTTCTGCTCATCTTGATGCGTGCCCAGCTTTTTGGNAGGAAATATTTCTTGACGCCAGCCAACATCAGGTTATGTTCTAAAGACGAATTTGGAAATGACTTTGCTCGAACAAGCCGTTCAAATTACAGAATTTATGGAGGTATTGTAGATTACACAGAGCCTAGCCTTTATGNCACCAAGGTAAAATTAGGCGCTGATGCTATGCGATNAGAAGCGAGGCAANTGTCGAAAAATTTGGATCTCGCTCTTGTTTTATGATCAGTGNAGTATCCTGAAATTNTTTGAAGATTCTCCCAATCTAAAACTCCAACATTCGACGAAAAAATACAGCTTTTGTGCTGGGTANTTGGGCANCTCAGAACTCGCGAGTATGAATAATATTTTTTAATTACCTCGTGATTTTTATTAATAAGTTCTGGCTAAACTTTATTTACCGTTAAACTTTAAGGGCCNGCATTGGCGTCAGCCGAATTAATTTAACCAAGCCATTTGTGCGGTGCCAGAAAGCTTCAGAGTTGCAACGTTATTTGGCTGAGCGTCTATTGCNTCTTNCTCTTGCCCTGTTTTACGACTTCTATTAAGCAGTGAANTNCTATACATCGTTANCCCATTTTTTTGGAAATTCTCAACGGTTTTGATCGCGTTTTTTAATCAGGAAAAATAGCCGTGCAGGTACCAGTGGCGCTGGCCGCTACGNTCCCGAAATATCCAGAGGCGACTGCCACCCTCTTCCCTGGCGATATAGTAATCACGGCGTATGTCGCGCCCTGACCACCAGTAGGATTCGATGCGCTCGGGGCCGCTGATGAGAGTTATAGTCCGTCGGTGNTAGAGNTTGCCGCTGCGCAGNGCGAGCTGGATCGGTTCATCCAATAGCCAGAATGGCCTGGGGTTGTTGGCCACTGCGGCGGCTGGNGAGTTTGCCTTGCTGTCTGTGTAGTTAAGTTGTTGGGTCGCGTATTCCGGGCAATGCTCGGCGATGGTGTTAATGCTCTTGAGTGAATCGCCGCCGAGACGCGCGTGCAGCTGTTCCATAAACTGGCTGAGGTTCTTGTTGCTCATACCGCCACCATCACTGATACTGGTGCGGTCTTCTACCAGCAGTGCATTGCTTTCACTGCTGAAGGCGTCGAACTGTTTGACCGTCAATTTCAGCCCGACCACCGGTGCCGGGATTATGAGATTAGTGAAGTGCGTTTCCATGAGCAGCAGCAGGTGGTCGCGGCAGCGGCTGGGTTGGCGCAGGCCCATATCGATTTCTGTGCGGCTGCGCTTTTCGTGAATTAGTGAAAGCACTAAATGGCTGGTGCTTAAATCCCGCTGCCGCAGGAATTTGCAGAGCTGCAGCAGCATCTCATCGACCACCGGTAACAGGCGATCCAGGTTTTCGACTTCGTAAGGCAAATCATGGGCAGTGCCAAAGGCCGGNGGTGGCACATAGTTGCGCGTCGGTTCCGGTGCGATGCCCAGCGCCTTGTTCAGCAGATTAACGAAATCGCTGCCGAAACGTTTNTGCAGCCCATCAACAGGTANGCGCCAGATGTCCCTTATTTTCCTGATGCCCATATTATACAGGCGTCGATTCTGCTCCTTACCTAACTGCAGCACATCGGTGGAAAGCTGTCCGAGGGCGGAACGCAGATTGTCNTTTTGATAAACCAGGGCGTTGTGTCCAGAGCGCGCCAGCAACAGGCTGCCGCTGACGGTGGGTGTGGCGGCATACAGAAAATAATCCTCCAGATGCCTCTGCTCGAGCGCTGGCCTNAGCAGGGCTTTCAGTTTGTCATGAATGCTGTCNATGCCACCAAAGTACTTGAGACTGCTGCGTATCTCGCAGATCAGCGCCTGGGGATGGAAGCTCACGGTAGAGCTGACGCTCTCCACCAGCCCCGCCAGCTCATTGAGCACCTGAATCTGCTTGGGGTCGCTGAGTTCATGCAGCTGCGGAAAATACAGCGCATACCAGAGGTTCTGCCTCCGGGGTTTGGGGTGGGGTGCGCTTGTGCTGCTGTCCCCACTTGTCTCACTTGGCCGACTTGCCTCACTGGCTTCTCTGTCTTCAATTGCGCCATCTACCCGGGNNTTGGGCANGGGCAGCGNGACTATTTTGGCCGCCTCCTTTTTTGCTGTGCGCTTTTTCGCTTCTTCTGCCGTGCGTTTTTTTGTGGCAGGCAGGGGCAACTGTGCCGTGATATCCGGGTCCTTCATCGCGGGCTCCCGGCGGCTTATGGAGCAAGATGATTGGGGTAGAGATCAAGCTGGGTCGTNAGGGGTCGGAAATTACCACGGGCCTTGATGACAGTGACCTCAGCAGCGGAGAATCGTCGATTCTCCGGGGCGGNCTCNTTTATTTGNAGACGCAAAGGTGATGGTGAGTACTTACTANCNTTATGTTTGAACAATACCCCCAGGGTGTCGCCAGTCTCTGCCGCCAGCTGNAAACGACGCAGGACTTTACCCGGCAACCAGTTCTGCCAGGCCAGTACCAGGCCGCAGTTTTTGGTCTGTAATGCTTTCTCCATACTCCACAGCGCATCCTTGCAGGAGGTATCCTGCTTCACCATCAGGATCTGGTGGATGTCGATACCGGCTTGAGTGAGGGCCGGGGCATAGAGCATATAAGGGGGTGCAATCCACAGGATCCACTGCCCTTGTTCAACGATTGAACGCATTAAGGGNATCAGCAGCTGCAGCTCCCCCATGCCCCAGTGACGAGAGATGATTTCCACCAGCCCACTCTGTGGCCAACCCCGCCCGGGCAAAATGTTATCCAGTTCCGTGTAGCCAGTACTGCGACCATGAAAGCCTTGGCCGGCCATGTTGCAGCCCCGCCAGAGGCTGGGATTACTGTGTAGCAGGCGGTCTACCCGCGCTCTGGGCGCAGCCCTCGCCGCGCTATTTGCCGCTGCTGCTGAATTTATGCTGTGTTCGCTGAAAGCCATGCCAATACTGGGCTCTGGCCTGATAGAGGCACCTCTGGGAATAGTCATTTTTTAATCCACACCGTCTTTTACTGTATTTATATACAGTATAAATCCAGGTGTTTTTTTTAAGCAACTACTTTTTAATGCCTTAAGTATTTTTTTACTTAAGCCCAGTAAACAGTTGTTTTATATGGGAAATTTATCCTAAAGCTTCACTGAAACGGGCCGTTAAGGCTCATGTACGCTGGAACTGCTGGCCAAAAGCGGGTGGGAACAGGAAGTAAGAACAAGAACGAACAGCAAGAAAAAGAACAAAATCTTTACTTAGAATCCGTACCGGAGAGTACTGATGAGTAAGAAGCCAGACATGGTATTTGTAGTCATCACCNTATTTGTGATGAGTGTGTTGGCTAGCAGTGTCGCGCAAAGCGCGCTCATGTAAGCCAAGCCAGTTTTTACGTTAAAGAAAGGACAGACACGCCAGGGATNGGTAGTGAAGTGCTCANTGAACCGCCCTATGCAGTATCGGGGCGGTATATTTTCTTCGCGGTGACCACCGCATCCAATCGCACGTCCCAACTCTCAGTAGCAAATGGTTCAGTCAGCTGGCATTCGTGCGCCAATCCAACCAGCAGCGGTTGACTTCGACGATTGAATATCTTGAAACTGAACGTTCGATCATAAAAGCCTTTGCCCATGCCAAGGCGAAAACAATTGGCATCGAAACCCACCAACGGCACAAAGACCACATCAAAATCCGTNGATGACNTATCTTCTTCCGGTAACGATGGCTCCGCGATTCCCCACTGATTTTTAACTAGCTCAGTTTTTACATCGAAAGGTGCAAAGCTCAGAGTCTCTTGCGTGTCTCGATTGATNACCGGTAAAAAACAGTCCTTGCCAGCACCAAGCGCNAAATCAACAAGAGGGCGGGGATCAATCTCNCCATCCACNCCAATATAGAAAGCGAGTTTCTTCGCATGCTTGAAAAAANTTTCTTCCGCAACCAATGCNGCTAGTTCTGAAGANGCCTCTGATTGCTGCGCATCGNNCAGCGCTTTTCGCGCGTTCCTCAAAGAGTCGCGCAAGGCATGACGTTCTTCNTTATCCATATACGAGATTAAAATGANNNAGCAAGATGAGAACCAAGCCCCCCGAAACACCGCTATCAAACTTGCCCTGAACCGAAGGGTTCAGGTGGTGGCTCCCGCGATGTATAAGGCTTTCCGACGTGCGGACATGCACAACAACATCTAACGAGTTGCCTCCGGGTTTACAAATATCGGCTCAAGAACACTTTTGACTGGCAAATGCTCAAGGGAGCTCTTAGTGTAAGTATAGCCTGCNGTAACATGGNAGGGAAGCCGCATGCACTGGCGGNTTGATGGGAGAGCGNTTAACCAGTCGGCACAGAGACATAGCTGCTTGTTCTNGCAAACCAGTTGTCACAATAGATATGGAGTTAATGTAGGAATGTTCCGCCGCNGCAGCGCCTAGATTTTCAGTTGCCTGGATGAGGCCAGTGCCAGATCGATTTTCTCTTCGATTGACTTCACCTGTGATGAAGTTTCCTGCCTGCTTTCATTAATCATACGATTCTTGCGCAGCATGTCATGGGTAATGTTTAGTGCTGCCATAACCGCAATCTTTTCCGCACCATGNATATTGCCGCGGCCTTTAATTTTGCGCATGCTCTCATCAAGATAACGGGCTGACTTGATTAGGGCTTCCTGATCTGAGGGCGGGCAGTTAACCTGATATTCCTTGTCGAGAATTTTGACTTGTACTGCGGTGTTTTGCTCACTCATTGCNTTTCGCTCAATTTTGGTGCCAGAGCAGGNGTTTCGCCTGCAGTAATAGGTTTGATCACCCCCACGGGTTTTCCAAAGCAATTGCCCCTAAGAGTTGTCAATTGCCTTCAGCCGATCTAGAACCGATTGCAGCTTGNTTTTGGTAAGTTGGTTCTTTTCCATCAGCTGCTGGCGTTCATTTTGCCAGGATGACTGGTCTGATTTCAGAATCTGATTCTCGCGCTTCATTTCAGCGCATAGATCGATCAGGTCNTCTACTTTGGTACTCAGGATGCTGAAGCTTTCGTCACTCATAACTTGGTCGGTTNCGTAGTCAGTTGATTTTGCTAGANAACCTGACCAATCAGGGCAGATCTTTCGCTGATTTATTTACGCTAANATTCAGCAAGTGCAANGCACTACTAACGTTAGTTTAGGATTTACATTAACAATGNAGTAACTATAGAGCCGAGGTGTTTGAGGGTCAATATTGGAGTTAAAAAAATGGGACTTGGTTCCCGGAGGCCAGCCCTATATCCTTGAGCGCAGAAGCAAGCCTGATCCCCCCAAATAATATTGGGGAATCCTGATGGATGGAGCACAAGGCTGTCGTAAACTAGCGCAGTACCAGACCCCACGAGGAGAACATGGCCCGAAAGCCCCATCCCTATCGAGAAACAAAAACCCGGCGCAAAGAGCTGATGGCCCAGATGGAGCCCAATAGCATTGCTCTGATTCCGGCGGCACCGCCCCGCTTTCGTAATGCCGATGCGGAGTACCTATATCGACAGAACAGCGATTTCTACTATCTGACCAGATTGGATGAACCGCGGGCACTGCTGGCATTAATTCCAGGCCGCAGACACGGTGAGTCAGTGCTGTTCTGTCAGGAAAAAGACAAGCTTAAAGAATTATGGGACGGTATTCTGCTTGGACCGGACGCCGCTCTGAAAGAACTTGGCGTCGATGACGCTTATCCCATCTCAGATATCGACGACATTCTGCCTGGCCTGATCGAGGGCCGTGATCGCGTGTACTACGCCATGGGAAAGGATGACCAGTTTGATGACACGGTAATGGACTGGGTCAAGACTATCCGCAGCAAGGCCAAGATGGGTGCCCATCCTCCTGGTGAGTTCCTGGTTCTGGATCATATTCTCCATGAGCTGCGCCTGATCAAGAGCAGTGCGGAGATTAAATTGATGGAGCAGGCCGCGAAAATTTCAGCCGAGGGTCATCGTCGCGCTATGGCTTACTGCAAACCGGGTATTCATGAATACGAGCTTGAAGCTGAACTGCTTTACGCGTTTACCCGNAATGGCAGCCGTGCCCCGGCCTACAATTCTATNGTGGCATCGGGCGACAATGCCTGCATCTTGCACTACAACACTAACAATGCAGAAGTTAAAGAGGGCGACCTGGTGCTTATCGATGCAGGGTGCGAGTACGAGCACTATGCTTCTGATATCACGCGCACGTTTCCTGCTACCGGNAAGTTTACGCCGGAGCAGAAAGCAATCTATGAAATTGTGCTCAAGGCTCAGGAGGCTGCCATAGAAGCGGTGCAGCCAGGTGCGCAATGGGATGCTCCCCACAATGCCTCGGTCAAGGTCATTACCCAGGGACTGGTGAAACTCGGTCTCCTCAAAGGNCGACCGGCACAGCTCATNAAAAGTGAAGCCTANAANGNTTTCTACATGCACCGGGTCGGTCACTGGATCGGCATGGATGTGCATGATGTGGGTGACTACAAGATTGATGATACCTGGCGGGAGCTGGAACCTGGCATGGTGACCACCATCGAGCCCGGCATCTACATTGCACCAGATAACAACAAGGTTGCGAAGAAATGGCGTGGGATTGGCGTGCGCATCGAAGACGATGTGTTGGTGACCAAGACTGGCTATCGCATCCTCAGCAAGGGTATTCCAACGACGGTCAAAGAAATCGAGACTTTCATGGCAGAGTCCGCAGCCTAGACATGCACATCGAGTCACCACAGCCCCAGTATGATGTAGTTGTCGTCGGTGGCGGCATGGTGGGTGCCAGCTTCGCGCTGGATCTGGCAAGGCGCTGTGATAATGCTGATTTGAAAATCCTTATCGTGGAAGCCATCGCCAGTGGCGACCTTGATAAACAGCCGAGTTTTGATAGCCGCTCCACGGCTTTGTCCTTTGGCAGTAAAACAATTTATGAAGCCATGGGTTTATGGTCTGCGCTAGCAGAGACCGTCACGCCTATTCTGCAAATTCAGGTGAGTGATCGCGGCCGCTTTGGCTCTACTCAGCTGACTCACGCGGAGCAGAGCGTTGCTGCGCTCGGCTATGTGGTGGAAAACCGGGAACTAGGCCGCGTCTTAAACCAATCGCTCGCNGCTTCTGCAGTGATAGANCACTCAGCACCAGCGACCATCACCGGGTTAGTACCGCGGGCGTCAGGTATGCAGCTGACTGTATTAAACGGCGATTATGAAACTGAAGTGAATGGCTCNCTGGTNGTGTTGGCTGATGGCGGGCGCTCTCCNATTTGCAAAAATCTGGGGATTAGTCACAAGGAACAAGACTACGGCCAACATGCCATCATCAGTAATATCGCGTTCGAGCTTCCCCATCAAGGAACGGCTTTTGAACGTTTCACAGACGCAGGGCCACTGGCGGTGTTGCCGCTGGCAAGTTTCGNAGGACTGAATCGTGGCGCTCTGGTTTGGACAGTGGCTACTGAGCGTAGTGCCGATCTACTGGGCCTTGACGACAGGCGCTTTCTCTCGGGTCTCTCTAACTACTTCGGTAGTCGCCTGGGTGAGCTTACCCACGTGGGTAAACGCTTCGCCTATCCCCTGGTGCTGACCCAGGCGCAGGAACAGGTCAGGCCCGGCCTCGTCTTGTTAGGCAATGTCGCCCACACTCTACACCCAGTAGCAGGGCAAGGGCTTAACCTGGCACTGCGGGATTCCGCAGCGCTGGCGCAACACCTGGAATCAGCCTGGCGACAACAGCGTGGCTTCGGAGATATGGCGGTGTTGCAGCCTTACCTGGATTCACAGGATGCAGATCAACAGCAATCCATCCTGNTTACCGATCAGATGGTGAAGATGTTCTCCAACAATGAACTGATGAAGTCTTCCCTGCGCAAGCTGGGATTGGTGGGGCTGGAACTCCTGCCTTCGCTGCGCAACCAGTTTGCCAGATCGGCCATGGGTATTAAGCCTTGATTGCCTGGTTTCTGCTAGTTGTCCGAAATCAAGCCACGGATGTTCTCAATACGCGACCGGTTTGCGCCAAGGTCGCTATAGCCTAGACGGGAAGCCGAGCGCACATGGGTGACGCCTTCGGATGGGTCTTCCAGAAATTCCACATCGTCGACATATCGCATGATGCGTGAAGTGAATTCGGCGTACAGGTACCCGTCTGAGGATTCGACGATGTTGGCTTCATCCAGGCCTACCAGCACCTGTTCCACNTGACGCAGGTTTGCTCTGATGGGCTGAATGCCATGTTCNTCATCACTCTCGAAGCTNGAGACGCAATTTGGTGAATCGGGGCAGGCAGCGAGGCGCCCGTCTTGCACGCCTATATTTTGCGGTGGCTCGCCAGCGCAAGCCGTCAGGAATGGAATGAGAGTGAATAGAGATTTTTTCATGATCTGATGGCGCCCCGGTATGCCTTAAATTTCNTGGAGAATGCGGGTTTTACGTCGATTTTGTCGCAGCGATTACTCGACCACTGTCATGCCTAGCCACTCGGCGATGAGTGCAGGCTTGTCTTCGCCCTCGATCTCAACTGTTACGGCGTGCTTTAACAGCCACTGATTGAGATTCTTTTCCTCGGCGCTCATGAGCTGGAAGCGGCCGCGGACCCGGCTGTTAACCTTCACCGGATTGATAAAGCGCAGCTTGTCGAAGCCATAGTTGATACCCATAACTGCGTTATCTAGCTTGGTGCTGCCTTCGTAGCCCATCTCCACCATCAGCGACATGGTAAGAAACCCATGGGCGATCGTGGTGCCGAAAGGCGTCTTCGCTGCTCGCTCTGGATCGACATGAATATACTGGTGGTCGCCAGTGGCTTCCGCAAACTGGTTGATGCGTTCCTGGTCTACCAGCATCCATTCGGAAACGCCAACTTCTTTGCCAATGTAGTCATTGAGCTGTTCTGTATGCAGAGTAAGTGCCATGAGAGTTCCCCCGAAGCCAGTGTTTTGAGTCGCGCAGCAGTCTATCAGCAATCCGGGGTAAATCCCATGCCGCTCGGTGCGTCCCCAGCTGGGTCCATGTTCGTGTGGCAAAGCTGCGGCCAGGAGGTGGTCATGCATGAAAGTCTTCTATTGTAAATCCTGATTTGAAACCCATAGCTCGAAACCCCTAACTCTAAACCCTATAATGGCGACCATGACTGAGACTGAAACGTTTGATGTAGTGATTGCCGGTGGCGGCATGGTAGGGACCACCCTAGCGCGTCTGCTTAGCGATCTNGGCAGCAAGGGTGATCCACTGCGGGTAGCGCTGCTTGACCGAGCTGCTTTTGACAAGCTGCGTGTTCCTTTTGTCTCGCAGCCCGAGTCTTTCGACCCCCGGGTTAGCGCCCTTACCCTGACCTCCAAGGCGCTTTTTCAGCAACTCGGCGTCTGGCAACACATTGAAGCGATGCGCCAGTGTCCCTATACGGATATGGACGTGTGGGATGCCGAGGGCACC